>JAJRSW010000103.1 GCA_024278595.1 Fidelibacterota bacterium
AGCTGGTAATTCTGGTATTCTGCGATCAGAGCTTGAGCCACATCCGCCGAGTTATCGGTACTGCCATCATTGACAATGATGATCTCCCAATCGCTGAAGGTTTGTTTGATCACACTCTCTACCGCTTCACGCAGGAAATCTGCATAGTTGTAGCAAGGAATCACTACAGATACCGTTTTCGCACTGGACTGAACGATTTCGGTTCCAGGATTATTATGATTTTCAGGTAAGCCATCCTGAAGTGTCTGCTCTCTGGGATCCACAAGTCCGTTTGGGCCTAGCCGCTGTTCTAAGTCCAGATAATACTGTTGTAGCTGCTTCAGTCGGTTCATAACATTTTGGATTTCAACATTTTCATCAGACTCATCTATAGGTGGCTGAATCACAGGAACACCATGGAGTAAAACATTACAAAGATGATCCAAATGTTCATCCTGACCGGGTTGCAGGTCTTCCTCGGAACTGTAGGTGATCCGTCCAAAATGCACATTCTGTACCTGGACTTTGGGAAAAGGAAGGCTCTGTCGGATTAAATAATGGTATCCATAGCGATAGGCCGCCTGGAGTTGTGCGGAACTTAGTGGCATGGAGACGGTCTTATCCAACATGGTTTCCAGATCAGCTTCCGCTTCAAGATTTAAGGCAAAATCCTTTCCATAGAAGAGCCCTTTACTAGCAATCAGAGTCTGTTTGCCGGCAAAAGGAGCTTCCATTCCCAATGAAGAGAAATACACCAGAACAGCTGATGACAACTCAATCAACTGGTAGGAATTATCCTGATCTGCAGGCATGACAAAATGCACGTTCTCCGGTGCCTGCTTCATTAGGACAGAGAGCCGATCCAGGAATTGCCGGTTCTCCCCAACGACTCCTGCCGTATTTGGATGGACCCGAACAACCAGTTTGTATTCAGGTTTAGCTTTAAAATATTCCATCACCTTGGTGACCCAAACCATCTGATCAATGATCACCGGTTTCCAGGCATCAGAAACACCAGCCTCGTCATCAGATGAAGTAAACAAGGTCACCAGTTTCTGTCCTGGTTTCAGTCCTATCCGTTTATAAAGCGTTTGCCAATCGCCACGATCACTAAGTACAAAGGATTTCCATCCGGTATTTTTACCCCTAGCACGCTCTTCAAACACATGTTCAATTTCCTTCATCTCAGATTCATCCAGAGCCTGGGCCTGCCACTGCTGCCAACTGTTCATGAGCGTGTTAAATGTCAGGGTGGTCTCCTTGTCAAATATTCGTAGTGTGTTGTCCTGGCGCCCTCGTTCGTGGCAATAGACTCGAATACCTCGCTGTTGAGCGATCTCAAAAGCCAAGCGATGACTAAAGAAGCGACCATTCAACATGAAAAGGACCTCTGGTTTAAAATCATCAAAAACACGGTTAAGACCATGCCAAGCCAAAGCAGCACTGTGTAAATAACTACGATATGCCTTTACTATGGACGGATCCTGGAAATCCAGATAGCGCATCCGGAAATGACTGTGCACTGTGGGTTCCACCCATTTACCAAGGGGAAAATCCTCAAACTTGGCTTGCATGAGTCCCTCATCTTCAAGGGTTCCCATCCATTGGTCAACCCCAACACGATCGTTATCGGTGATATATTTTCCCAGCCAGTCAATAGGCATCCCCAGTTGTTTAAAAAGCTGGACATGGGTCTGCTGACAAGCTTCACAGCTATTTACCGTACGTGGACTGGTATTCTCCCAATGCACATCACAATCGGAGAACACTTTGTCACAGCCAATGAACTTTACTTCTGCAGTCCGAATATTCAGAGCATGACCCAGAGTTATCTCATAGAGAGAGTGGAGGTACCATTCTCCATAGGGTGAGTAAAACAGGATGCGCTTGGCCATTGTGTTAGCCTTCCGATTTGGGTTCATGTTGAAAGACTCCGTTTAATTTCTCCACTGCATTCTGATATTGTTCCCACTGACCCACGTCAGTCCAGGAGTTTGCGGAAACCGGGTAAACTCCAATACTGTGGCTATTATCTTTCAGTATTTCCATTAACCGATTGATATCCAATCGCTTACCATCTTCTATATAATCCATGACCAAGGGGTCAAACAGATACATGCCTGTATTTACAACGGCATCAATCTCAGGTTTTTCCCGCATCTGATCCAATGAGCCATCTTTATCGATCTCACATACGCCATAGGGAATGTGATAGTGTTGGATGGAGCCAACGATCGTCAGGGCATGACCACCCTCGCGGTGAAATTCATAGATCTTGGTATAGTCAGTATCTACAACAATATCACAATTGGAAACAAAAAAAGGTGATTTGAGTTGGTTTCGAAAGAGGGCTAGAGACCCGACAGTCCCTAATGGTTCGGTCTCTTCCATGTAACTGATGTCATATTTTTCACCAAAGTCTTCGAAATAGGCCCTGATCATCCTTGATTTCTCATGGAGGGAGAGCCAGAAGTTGGTCATTCCATACTGCGCAAAATGATCCATAATGATCTCAATAATAGGTTGGTTTCCAATAGGGATCAGCGGTTTGGGCAAAATGCGTGTGAACGGATCAAGCCGAGTCCCCTGACCACCAGCCATGATCACCACAGGGAGGTCAATTTTCTGTGTGGTGGACCAGTTCCCGCTATTCTGATAAGCCTCTTTGAAAGCCAGATCACGCAGGTAGCCGTCCTTCAAAATGGGGATCACCCTGAAATGGTCGTTCTCCTGAAAAAGGCTGGTAAGTTCACTGGGAGTTGTTCCATACTCACTAGCCATAAAGTTCCGATTGGCAATGGTCTCAACCGGATCCTCCAGGGAAGTTGAATTCCAAATCGCCCGGCGCAGATCCCCATCGGAGATCAGACCAATAATTCGTTTATCATCATCTGCCACCAGAATGAATTTGGCACCATTGCTATCCATCTGCTTGAAGGCTTCCCGGGTACTTACTTTATGATGTACGATAAACGGGGCTAATTCAAGCATTTCTAAGCTCCTTCAGCATGAGTTCAGCCAGGCTGAAATCCATTGGTGTGTCAATGTCTATAGATTGCTCACGGGCCATGACATAAGCCCGTGTATCCTGGGCAAACCAGTCCTGCCTTTTAGCAAAAACGTCCCAGCGAGCGACATAGATCGCTCCATTGATGCGGTAAGATGGGGAGAATTCTTGTCGGTTTCTAGCCCGGTTCTCCAAGGCCACAAAATTATGTAAAGACCCGTCTTCAGGTAAAGTGTTCATCCATTGGAGCGGATGATCCGTTTCACAAACCGAAATTACCATATCTGCCTGAGTGTCAATCACTTGTTCGGCTGCTTCACGGATATGCGTCGCTGTCCGCAGGGGCGCAGTGGGAAAAATATATTGGACATAATCATAATAATCACCCTGCGCAGAGACATAATCGAGGGCGTGTACAATGCCATCCAGCGCTGAGGCGATGTCTGTGGCGAGAGCGGCAGGTCGTAAGAATGGAACCTCCACCCCACCAGCTTGCGCAACATTAGCTATTTTAGGTGAATCTGTTGATAAGATAACCCGATCGAAAATCCCTGACTGTTGGATCGCATCAATGGTATAATTGATCAGGGGTTTTCCAGCAAGGAGCTTAATATTCTTATCTGGTACACCTTTTGACCCACCTCTAGCCAACATGAGACACAAGAATCTTTTATCCTTAAGCATTTTGGAGTCCCTTGTCAGCAGGATTTAAGTGTTTCTTCACCAGGGCCAGGTCAAAATAGTATTTCAGATAGTAATCCAGAGAAGTGATGGTGATGGCAATAATCAACCACAAATTCCAGTCTCCAGTCATAGCCCCCAAACCAAAAACTATTAAAAGGCGTTCCTGATAATGCAGTAATACCAGTTTCAATCCATATAGTTTAAGTTTCTCAGACCAAGCTAATAAAGTGGTTTCCCTTTGATTAAGAACCGGAGTGGTAGTGGTCTTCCAGAGTTGTGCCACACGATTGATATCCTGATTCACCAGGAATTCACCAAAATGGAGACCCACAAAGATCAGCATCAAAGAGGAGGTGATCATTTGATTCTGGGTGATAATAATGGCCAGTGCAACTGCAATTATGCGGTAAATATCATTAAACGCATCCAGCATAATGCCAAAAGCAGATCCGGTCCCCATCAACCTGGCTAATTTCCCATCCACAAGATCAAGAACGACTGCAGCAAGAAAGAACAGCATACCCAGCCAATTCATGCTCACCAGAAAAGCAATGGCTGCCAAGGTTCCAATTCCGGCACTCATGAGTGTGACCTGACGGGGAGACACAGTTCCTCGATTCGCCAGGACCAGTGTTATTCTCTCAGCCAATGGCTGCAGCAGCCATTTCAAGAGTAATGTCTGCACGGTGGGCCGAAGGCGGATCACCTGTTCAAGTGTATATGATTCAGTGCTATTCATGATTTATGCTTTCAGAACCGCCACGGATTCAAATTTTGCAATAGTTCTGGCCAAGTCATAGGTTCGAAGAATATTCATCACTGTTTCCATGTCTTTGAAAGCAGACGGATGCTGTCCACCGATCTGATCTTGTCCGTAGCGGAATATTTTAACCCCTTTCCCCACAGCATTCAGAGCTGATTCAGCTGAAAACTGCTCTACAGCATCATCTTTCGACAACAGCCTGCCAGCACCATGACTGACACTCTCAAAGCTCATAGACTGCCCTTCAGGATGATGAATTAGATATGCGGCACCACCCATTCTGGAGGGAAATAGATAAGGAAGACCAGTATGCTGTAAGGGTTCTTGTCCAGCAAAGTAGGCTTTAGAGAGCAGGCGGGTCGCTCCTTTACGATGGAGGTAGTTACCAGCCTGTTTCTGTAAATAATCATGGGGTAGGTCAGAAACGATCTCAAAATCCTGGAATTTCCTACCGATACTGGTCTGGAGAGCATCTCTGATCATGGCATATAGATGCAGACGATTTGCATAACCATAGTTTGCTGTCACAGCAAAGGCATCATAAGCCCGTTGGAAATCTCCACTGCCCTCCTGGTAAATCTCACCAAAAGGCAGCATATAATTACGATGAGTAAGCAGGCCGATATCACCACTCCCGGCGTGAACCATGAAAAGTAGATCATTGACCTGCATATCTAACTGATTACAAATTACTGGGTCAATACATTCGTTTAAACGAAATAGTTCGATAAAGTGACTGGTGCCATCTAACACACCCAGGGTCTTTCCGCCACGTTCCATGGGATCGTGTCCCGGAATGAATCCTGGTAAATTTTCAGGTCTTTGTTCAGAAAATAGAGTGAGCACATCACTGAGTTTTTCAAATTGTTTGGCAACCCCCTGATCTTCGAAACGCTTAAGGACCGACACATCGAAGCCCAATGGTTTTAACCAAGCATCTACGTTGCCTTGGAATATGTCAGCCAACTGGGTGTCATCGACTAAAGCTTCGGCCCTGCGAAACATGACAACCTGCTTCATCAAGGCTTTAAATAGTTCATCTATCTCACTGTCATTCAACGGATTAGTCAATCTCACCTTTACTGAACCGATACCATCATTATTGGGACCCAGCAGAAGTGGTGTAAACCCGCCCCGGATGGGAATCGCCATTCCAGAGGGAACAAAGTTTTTGACTTTGAAGTGCAGGTCGGGCAGTGCGATCATGCGTTTATCGATGGGATAAGCCTGAGCAATATTGGTCAGATGTTCTCTTGAAGTATCTTTGGAGATTAAAGCTTCCGTCAGATAATAGAACACATCTACACCAGCATAGTGTTCCACTCTTGGAGCCGCTTGGGTTGCTATAAGATTCACCTTATTGGAGCTCCTTTGCAGTTAATTCATTTTTTGAACCGCTTCCGCTTAACTCAGTTCGACTGAAAAGATGGTGTGACTCAGGATTTGAAGGAGTATTGGGGAATTCGTTCCGAATCTGAAACTCATTCATGCGAATTTTGGGAGTGAAACCAGGTACGGTGAGGGTCATAATGGAATCACGAATAAAATCATTGTTCCCTGCTTCAGGGATCATCCGTTCCGAAATATAACTGCCTACGATCGAAGCTTCGATCTCCGCCAGGTAAATACCGCCATCATCTTCCTGGATCAATTCTACTTGGAACGGTCCCAGATTAAAGCTGATCTCTTCAAGATATTTTTTTGCGGCCTTGATCAGGTCGATTGCTTCACGGCTAGTGAGTGTAGCGGGAAAACAGGTCTGTTGAATATGAAAAGTATCATCGAGGAACTGTTCAAGTACGCCATAAAAACAATAACCTGACTGGGTGGCAATCCCCAAAACACCAAAATGTCGGCCCTGCAAGAGCTGATGACATATTACCGGGAATTGCTGTTGATCTGCTGTCAGGAAACGCTTCAATTCTGCAGGATTCCGCATGACCTGGATACCCGTACTCCCACTCCCCTCATCACTTTTCACTAAAAGAGGAAAAGTAAGTTGAGTCAGGTCTGCCTGTTCCCGATCCAAGCTTCCAAGGATGACCTGGGGGTGGAATTTTTGAATCAATTCAGTCTTATTCAGAGTTCTGGTCGCAACAGGTAGGTCCAAATGCAAACATCCAAAAGCCTGAGCAACCGCCGCTGTCGTAGCGATGCAGCCCCGGGCTGCCTGGGTGACCACGCCAACGACCAAGGAAACATCGATTCCTTCTTGAATTGCTGTCAAAGTCGCGTCAGCATCATGGGCATCAGCGATCACCACCTGATCTGCATATTCCAGGCTTACTGCATGGGGATCAATATCCACTACCAGAACCTGAAAGCCCATTTGCTGTGCGGTTAGGATTACGCCCTTTTGATAGACGCCGGCACCAATCGATATGAGAATATTATTAGCCAAAATGACCTTTGTTTATCAAGGTGTCTCCTAAGACATCAGTCTTAAGTGTTTTTCCAACCACTGATGCATAATCTGCCGGTGAAATACCTGTTCCTGGCCTTTTATAGGTGATATTCTCAAGACTCAAAGATGTGCCGGCCTTAAGATCCGTATCATAAACCAAACTGCGTCTAAACGTACTTTTCTGAGCAGCTTCACGCTCACTCAAGACCCTGTGTTGGCTACCTCTGGCCAAAATGATCCGTCGCGATTCGCTGACAATCCGGGCAAATTCATCCGGTGTTGCTGAAACTGCGTGATCCCAGCCTTCCATACTCTTGTCCAGGGTATAATGTTTTTCAATAACCGGAGCCCCCATAGCCACAGCAGCCAAGGGAATGGTTACGCCTAATGAATGGTCGGAATAGCCCACCGGATAACCATATCGTTCCTGAAGGTCAGCCATATTGAAGAGATTAATCTCAGTATCCTCTGGTGGATAGAGAGAGGTGCAGTGCAACAGGATGAGCTGATCATTCCCAGCATCCTGGAATATCTTCACCGCGGCATCAATTTCAGCATAAGTGCCCATTCCCGTTGATAAAATGACAGGTCGTTGTTTCTCAGCGATATATCGTATGAAAATGGGGTGGTTCAGATCCATGGATGCAATCTTCAGGAATGGCACATCGAGATCCAGCAATAGATCCACATGCCGGAACGAAGTCGGGGTTGAAGAAAAATCCAACCCATACTTAACACAGAGTGCTTTAGCTTTGAAATGATCTTTTTCGTTCAGAGAGAGTGCATCCAGCAGCGCTGCTTGATCTTTGTGTCCAAAAGCTTTTATTTCTGCGGGTTTTCCGCCGTATAACTCAGAGATCATGATGGTTTCTTTGGTCCAGGATTGGAATTTAGCCGCTTGCACACCAGCTTGATCCAACCGGGCTACCATTTCATCAGCTATGGCAAAATCGCCATTAAAGTTTGCGCCCAACTCTGCAATTATGTAGGGCAGGTCCTCATGACCAATTGTATGGTTTCCCAGTTTTATGTTCACCTCAGCCATATTTGTTCGCTCTCCTCTTAAAGTTTATATCGTTTCGGTCCTGCGCAGGCCAGCATCGAAATATCGAACCGTTTTCAATAAACCGTCTTTCAGATTCGCAGTTGGTTGCCATTTCAGGAGTTCTTTTGCCAGTGAAATATCCGGTTGACGTTTTCGAGGATCATCTTCTGGTAGCGCTTTATATACCAGTTTGGATTTTGAACCGGTTAAGTCCAAAATAGTCTGGGCCAGTTCCAGCATGGTAGTCTCCACCGGGTTCCCCAGGTTAATGGGACCGGTTACTTCAGGGGGCGTCTCCATGAAGCGCAGGAAGGCATCAATCATATCGTCCACATAACAGAAGGACCGAGTCTGTCCCCCATCACCAAAAATTGTGAGAGCTTCACCCTTAAGTGCTTGTACTATAAAATTTGAGACAACCCTACCATCATCCTGTTGCATCCGGGGTCCGTATGTATTGAATATCCGGGCAACTTTGATGGAAAGATTCAACTGCCTGCGATAGTCAAAAAACAGGGTCTCTGCACACCTTTTTCCCTCATCATAGCAAGAACGTGGACCAATAGGATTGACATTGCCCCAGTATTCCTCAGTCTGGGGATGAATATCCGGATCCCCGTACACCTCACTGGTGGAAGCCTGGAAAATGGGTACACCAAGGCGTTTGGCCAATCCCAGCATGTTGATGGCTCCATGGACACTGGTCTTAGTGGTCTGGATCGGATCGTGCTGATAATGGATTGGCGAAGCCGGGCAGGCCAGATTGTAAATTGCATCTACTTCTGCGTAAAAAGGAAAAGTCACATCATGCCGGATCACCTCGAAATACTCATTGTTCAGCAAATGACGGATATTCCGTTTGGAACCAGTAAAAAAGTTGTCGATGCAAATGACTTCATTACCCCGTTCCAACAGCTGATCACACAGATGTGATCCTAAGAATCCACCGCCGCCGGTTACCAATACTCTCTTCATTACCTGGTTATCCTTTCCAAAAACTTTCACTAATAGTCGTATAAGCGTTGAGGTCGTCAAGCAGCATTGCATGCTGCCACCAGTATATTTTTTCCTCATTTTTCAAGACTGATTGAACTGTTCTGGTATATTTGTCTATACCAGCATCCTCGATAAATGCATAAGTACGTCTGACTGATTCCAGTCGCTCCAGTATGATCGCATGCTGTTTCTGCAGACCGTTCTGTTCACAATAGTCCGCCACATGAGTGTAGAAATCTGATTTTACCTTCAGTGCATATTCGATATCCTGGTCCGTAACTTCAGTCAAGGGACCCACAAAATTATCAGCATGTTTACGATATTCATTATGAGCATCCCCAAGGAAATCGACAGCCGGCTGATGTAGGAGATATGACATGGCCAGCCACCAGTCAAATGCCATAACTTCCGTTCTGGCTCGCGCTATGAGGGTTGGTATGAGTGATCGTTTGACATTCATTGCTCCATATCCCAGAACATTAAAATCCAGTATATCCGACCATACAATTCTTGGTTTGTAGACCAGGTCAAATTTCCCATGTTCGTCTTCATAACGGGAATCATTGTAGACGAGCTCAGCACTCTGATGGCTTTTGAAATATTCGACCACGAGCTGGATACGTTCCTCACACATGGTCTCATCGGCATCAGCGCATATCACAATATCAAAATTCAATTCAAAACACTGGTTCAATCCTGAGAGTCTATTTTCAGCAGGGGATCCATGAACTTCAAACACTTTGTTATGGTCCAAATTGTATTTTGAAGGATCTTTCAAGCCATCATTCATGACAATCAGAACTGCCGATTTGTAGGATTGTGATTGAAAGGCGTTGATGAAATCCTGAAAATAAGTTTCAATTCCCGGATAGATCACAGTAAGACAGGCAACTCGCATTATTTAAGCATCCTCAGACATATAAAGGCCTCAGCGGCAGGCATATTCACCAGAGAGCCACGGTAGGCAGCCAAAGCCCGGATGGCTTCTTCGCTTCGGGGGAGCGGAAATTCCTGCAGTTCACTGGAATAGTTTTTGAACGCATCAATCTTTTGTTCCAATGTATCTGTAATATCCACAAATGTGTTTGGTGTAAATGCCATGCCTGCAGCGGGTATTTGAAAACCTGTCTCAGAAAGCACTTCATAGGCATATATCTCTTTGACACCAATTGCCCTAAACGGCTTGGCAGCTGCCCAAGCTGATTCAAACACAATCTGATGATCGGTGTGGACATCTCTCCCAAATGGCAGATAAAGGGTATGAATTAGGAGAGCATTGATATGTTGGTTAATCTGCTGGATAATTTCACTACGCGGTATTGTTTCCAGGGCAACTGCTGGTAATTCCAGGCGTTTGAAGCTTGCAAAAGGGATGCTTGTGCTTGCTTTTTCAATCTCTTTTTCCTTCAGCTCAAGGGCAGTTTTTGAGAAACCTTGCGCTTCGTAACCCCGGGTAATCAGGAGTATGTGAACTTCGTTTCCAAGGGCCAGTTCCTTGAAAATCGATCCACCGCATCCCAGGATTTCATCGTCTGCGTGTGGTGCAATAATCAAGATCTGCTTATTTTTATCATTCGTTTGCGGCATATGATTTACGGTTCAGAGATTTAATTCTGGTAAAACCGAATTCCTTTCCGTCTGAAGAAGTCGATGATCAACCTTTCAATTGTTCCCATGACCCCTTTCACGCTTTGGTTTTTGATGTTAAATGTTGTTTTGAATGTTCCACTAAGCTTGGGATCAGCATCCAGTGAAATAACGATGTCATAATTTGAAGCATCTTGCGGAAATTCTTCGACCCCGGTAAACAAGAAGCATGAGTGTTCTCTGCTTTTAAAGCTCAGATGCATAAAATTATTATTCTCCTGGGTCACAGAGATTTGTTGCATATGTAACCAGGCACCTAATTCGCTGAACAGCTTTTGGATCATTTCCCTGCGATCTTTCTCAGAATATTTCTTTTTCAGGTTCGTCTTGAGCATGATGGCTGGCACACCACCAACCATGCTGTAATCTTTAACGTTCTGTGACACCAAAGAGTTACTAACGATGATTGAACCAAGCCCGATTATACAATTTGGCAGGATTTGGGCTACCGCACCCAGCCAGGCATCATCTTTTAATTCCACAGGACCAAAATTTGAGGGATAGCCATCAAGGACACTCTGCCAGAAACTGTGCGTGTAGATCATGGATTTTGGACTTAAGGCAACATAGTTTCCCAATTTCACTTCGCGACAGACATTCACGTAGGTTTCGCCTGCCAGCAGACAGCCTTTCCCTGAGATAAAGTTGGAGTCATCGTATCTGCCACCGGATATATCAATGATGACTTTGTTAAGGATGCGGTTGTGTTCACCAATAAGCAGCTTACTTGCGACCAAATCACACTGGTTACCAATTGAAGAATATTTTCCGATATGAGTAACAGGGGCTTCGATGAGGGTATTTTCGCCAATACTTACGTGGTCCTCAATAATGATTTGATTGCCTATTAAAATACTGCCACCGCCAATGCTGACATCTTTGCCAATCTGATGACCATGCTGACGATACATTTCAATTTTCTGTTCAGATGATAAATCTCTAATGGACTGATCTGCCAACAGCAATTTCGTCAACTCATCCTGACGATCCAGAAACAGGCATTGTTTGCCATCTGAGCGCAGTTCATTGGAATTGATAAACTGATATAAATCTTTCTCCCGGATAACTCCAGTTAGACCCAGACCTGTGACATCCAGCTCATGCTCATCGGCAAGGCGTTGTGCCTTTTGAGTAAGTTTCAGACCAGAGGGTAAGGTTTCATTTTCGGGGACAATCGGAACAGTTGGTGACTTTTGATCTGATATTTCACACACCAGCATACCTGTTGCCAGATCATCACCCGCTTCAACAAAGTAGTGGATAAACCCATCTTCTGTGGCCTCTACATCAACAGCTGCCTTGGTGGTTTCAAAGGTGTAGATGAGATCATTTTCTGAAACATGATCACCTGATTTGAAATAAAGATTCAAAATCGTAGCTTTTTCATCATTTACATCTTCAACCGGTAGATAATATTTTTGATTCTGACCCATCTTTAGATCATTCCCAGTGATCGAACCGCATCCAACAGAGATTGTTTGGTCGGTAACATCTGTTCTTCCAAAACACGTGAGGATGGGATGGGATTTTCCGGTGCCCCGACCCTGACGATGTCGATATTGTTGGTTTGACCAGCTTCAAGAATTCTGGCTGCTACCTCCGCACCCCAGCCAAAGTCACGCGTTGATTCTTCAAAAATGATAACTGCCGTACAATGCTCGATGCCCTGGACCAGTTCTGCATACTTTAGAGGTTTTATGGCGGAAGGCAGATTGACCTGCACCGGTAATTCATATTCCATAAGCAGGTCCAGCATAAGATCTTCAATTATCAGTGCATTTCCACCGTATGAAATGACGAGAAGTTCAGGTTGCTCAAAATCTGCATTCGATAGATAGACAGTTTGAGGAAAGCTAGTACTGTATCGTACTGATAATCCGTCACGAACTGAATTATTGTCCAAAAGATCTTTCGGATAGTTCAATTTGTATTCTGAAAATATCTTGATACCCGGTTCGTTTAACACGATATGCTTTAATAGTGCTCCCGGGTCATGATAATGACTGGGAGAGAATATTTTGAGATTGGGAAAACTAACCAATAGATTTTCCAGACTTTGACTATGTGTTGGGCCGTAACCACGTCTGCCACCCATGGTTACCCGGATGGTGACCGGAACCTGGACTTTACCGTTATACATCCACTCGTACTTTAGCAGATGATTCAATATTTGATCTGCACCAAGCATAATGAAATCACCAAACATAATTTCTACGATTGGCAACATGCCTTCAATGGCCATTCCACCTGCCATTCCAATTAGAGCAGCTTCACTGATCGGGGTGGCAAGGACGCGATCCGGATATTTTGAAGACAAGCCTTTGGTCACTTTGAAGGCTCCTCCATAGGGATCAACAAGATCCTCACCAAACAGAATAAGCTCTTCATATTCTGCCAGGAGTTCATCCAGGGCTTGATTTATACTATGCACAAATTTCATCCAGCCAGCTCCGCTTTCATCGCTCTTTCAATCTCAATGGCTAGGAATTGATCTACCTTTTGCTTAAGAACATGAGTCTCAGTTTCCGGGAGCTGTGCTTCAGCAAGCAAAAGGGGATCTTGTTTGCGCCATTCCATGACCTCTTCCAGATCCCGGCCATCATAACTGGAACTGTGATGAGCAAACCGATAGGTATTCAAAATCAAACAGGCTGGTTCGCCGGTTTCCCTGACTTGTTGGATAAGCTCCGAACTAACCCTTTTTATGCGTAATACATCGAAGGTATCAAGTTCCAAAGTGGTGATGCCAAAAGCCTTGAATCGATCAGCAATGTTTCCGCTAAGGGTTTGCTCGATCCTGGTTGATTGGGCATAGCGGTTGTTTTCCACAACCACCAATACTGGGAGTTTCCATTTTGAAATAATATTGAGTGTTTCGTAGACAACACCCTCACCCAGGGTACCATCACCGATAAAGGTTACCACCAAACTATTGGGGTCTTTGCGTTTCCTGGCAAAGGCCAAACCAGCAGCAAGTGGAAGAATCCCACCCTGAATACCGTTAGAGTAGAAACCTTCATCACATACATGCTGGCTCCCTCCTCTTCCAGCACACAATCCATCAGCTTTACCCATCATCTCACAGAGAAGCGCATAGGGGTTGTCTTTATGAATGAGATAATGTCCATGGCAGCGATGATTACTGACTACAATATCGCTCTTTTCAAGGTTACCGATCACACCCACTGCATTGGCTTCCTGACCGATATATGTATGGGTGGTACCAAAGAGCTTACCAGCTTCAAATAAATCCAGGACGTTCTGCTCAAACTTGCGGATGACCAGCATCTTTTCATAGAGAGGTATGAGTTGTTGTACAGTATCCATATTCCTAGCTCACGTTTGGCAGTTCTGCTTTAACGGGGGATGAAATCTGAATCCAATCAGGGAAATCAAGTGGCTCACTGGTGGGACGTTCCCAATAATCTCCCGCTTTGATGAAACCATGATTCGGATAAAAATGAACAACCGGGGCATTTTTGGCAGTAGCGATGTATTCACCCCTGAGGGTTTTAAAACCAGCTTGCTGAGCCTGCTGATTGAGGTAAGCCAGCAAAGCGCTCTCAGCGGTCCTGCCAATAATACGACAGCTCATGAGAAAAGTATCGATCCGAAGCACTTCACCGGCAGCCTGCGCCAGCACCAGTCCCGTTATACCGTTGTCACCAAAACGATCTTCCAGGCGCAGTTGGAGCACCAGCCAATTGGCGGAGTCCAGGAATTGGCGCATTTGAACCCCATCATAACGCCGGGTGGTCAGATTGAATTGATTGGTTTTCTGGGTCAACTGGGTCAGTCGGATAATATTGTCTTCGCGTCCGGTTTCAATGGTAGCAATCATTTCCAGACTATGGTAATAATCTTCCAGTGTGGCGGACTGTCCCTGAAGTTCTGATCGTTTCTGCTGTGAGAGGTACTGCTCTGTCTTCTGACTATCCTCGGTGGTAAGATCCAAGGTCACAAAGGCTTCCAGCTCACTGATCCGATTCAGGTTTTCTATGGGATTTACGTTGAATGTAATGGTTTCAACCTGAGGCAGCAGTTGATTCACTGCGGCTATCTCAGCGGGATTGTCATCAACAAAAACAATACTGTCTAATCCGATATTTAGTTCCTGACTGATTTCCTGTAGGTTTTGAGATTTAGGCTGCCAGTTCACGCGGATAGCCGAGAAGTCAGTCCATTTCAGAGCCATTCCGGGTTTTTGCTCGAATACCTCCCGTGCATCGTTCAAATTGTTCTTGCTGTTCAGCGCCAGAATGATCCCCTGGGCCGCATAATCTTTAATACGCTGTTGGATCAGGGTATAAACTTCACCGGGATAATCCTCACCTACCTGGATTCCGTTGAAACCATCTTCACCAACGATCCCACCCCAGAGCGTGTTATCAAGGTCCAGAACCAGGCATTTCTTGCGTGGCTTGAAAAAGCTACTGATCATCACAGCCCAGGTTTGGGCTATTTCTATCTGAAATTGGGTGCTAAAAGGAATTCTGGAAGTGAACCACAATTTCTGGTTGTAGGCAACCGTCTCCCCCTGGCGTGAAACCAGGCTG
>JAJRSW010000104.1 GCA_024278595.1 Fidelibacterota bacterium
CACTAGTGTCATGTCAAGTAACTAATTTCGGGTAAAGTGTTTTAAGTTTCACTCTTGCATTTTTAGTTGTGAACTGCCAATTAATTTTTGCTTCCATGTTATTTCTTGCTTTAGCCCATGCTTGCACTTCTTCGATCACTTCTTCTATGTTGTCAATTCTCCTATTGAGACACTGACCATTGAGCACATTCAGTTCAATCTCAGCCATGTTCAGCCAGCTCCCATGCTTCGGGGTGTAAACAAAGTCAAACCGATCCCATATACGCTTGGCCTCCTCTGCTTTGAACACTTCATATAGGGCGCTTGGTGAATGGGTATTCAGGTTATCCATTACCAATGTGATCTTTTTGGCTTTTTTGTATTGGCTGTCAGCAATTTCCTTTATGAAATATGCCCAATCCTTTTTCTTCTTGTTGGTCTTTACTTCAACATACCTTGTTCCCCTAAGGGGCTCATTTGCCATAAATATGTTACAGACCCCGCATCGTTTGTATTCAAAGTCAACCTTCTCTACTGACCCCGGCTTCAATGGAATGGGAGTTCTTATTTCACTGATCAACTGTTTGGGAGATTCGTCCATACAGACAACCGGATAATTTTCATCATAAGGTAGCTTGTATACATCCAGAACCTGTTCCATGTGTGCCACAAAACTACTATTATTGCGAGGCGATATAAGCCAACCCTTCTGACGCCAGGGTTTCAATTCGTTTTTTTTAAAACGGTACGGACTGTTTCGTGGGAAATTGAATCTACATATTTCAGCTCAACCATCTTGTTTGAAAGCAACCTTAAGGACCACCTTGCAAAACCTTTAGGAGGGCGCCCGCAGCTTAGGGCAATCAAGTGTGCTTCAACATCACCATCAATCCTTGATGGGTAGACACGTTCAATTTTCTTTCCATATAATGCGATCTCAAAACCATCAAGCACAAATCTCTTTCTTGTGTTCTCCAATGTCTTTACTGTGACATTCAGAAAACTGGAAATCTTTTCATCCTTTTCTCGATTGCCTCCGACGGCCTCATTGCTATTCAGCAAAATGTAGGCATTGCGAATGATTCTGGCACTGCGCTTACCTTTTCTTGTGATTTCTGCAAGAATTTCAACTTCTTCATCTGTCAATGTTACGTGATACTTTTTCATGTGTTTTTGTTGCAATATAATAATTATAACCGGAAATACTACACTTGACATGACACTAGCTACAGGTAGTCAGATTTGTTGTCTAGTCCATCTCTCCCAACATTTGTTCAATTGTCTCAGCAAGAGGAGTGATTTGGTGTTCACAAACCCAAAATATCTGTTCAGCGTCGATATCAAAGTAGTGATGAGTGATAATATCTCGCATCCCCATAGCCCCCTTCCAATCGACTTTTGGATATCTAGCAAGAAGAGATTTTTCTGTAATTTTGTCGAGATTCTTCAGGCTCTCTCCAACAGCTATGACCAACATGCAAATTGCATCTAGTTTTTCCGTGCCAGCCGGTGTATTGGTAAAATCATCAACAGACTTAATAGGACTGAAGCGATCCTGAATGGTCCGGGTTGCATTTAGAATCTGATTTAGAATATCCTGAACGAGGTTTTTATCATACATAAATTGCTTCTTGCTCAATCCGCTGTTTTAAACTTGGGTTCATGACTTTACGCAATCGAACGATATCAACTGGCTTAATCAGTTGCTTTTCAAGATCCTCTTTTATATGGACGATGATGTATGGATCAGGTGTCTGAGTCTGTATTACGATATCGATGTCACTGGTGTCATTGGCTTGATCTCTGACAACAGATCCGAAAATCCCAAGCAATGTGATGCCATATTTCTCAGCCGATAGCTTTTTGTAGTCTGTTAAAATGTTGATCACATCTGACCGTGTCATGCTTGACCTTTCTAAAGTCATGAAATCCAAATACTCAGTGCGAATATAATAAATACACCCAGCTATAGTTGCTAAAATATGTTGCCGGACAGACTGGCTACAATAGTGTGCTTGAGTGAACTACCTGAGATGTGTTAACACATAAAAAGGAACTGGGATCTGAATAATTATCGTTTCTAGAATGTCGTTACTTGCAGTCCGACAAGTTTCTTTGAATATTGACGCCCCCGCAGAAAGTCCCTCTCGCAGAGTGTTGTTATTTATAGGTTTAGGCGTATTTGCCATAAGTAAGTGTATTTATTATACATAGAGTATATTCTATGTTTTTCCAAATACTTTTTGCGAGGTCATCAATATTGAATAACGAACAAGGAATGAAGAATAACGAAGTAGAGACTTCTAAAATCTTCAATCGGTGTTCCTATCGGCTTGTTCTTAAATCAAAAAGCCACGCATCCTTGAAAAACCTCAGGAAGACGTGGCTTAAGTTGTGGGCCCACAGGGACTTGAACCCCGAACCGACGGATTATGAGTCCCAGTCCACTAGTTGTTATTATTGGACATACGGTAGGGGTGTGGCTGGAAAGTAACCAAGGTAAAAAAAGCCCCTGAGTTTTGAGGTCAGAGGCTTTTTTATACTATATCATCTTCGTTTATCCTATAAGCACTGCCTTCTGCACGGCTCTAAACTCCGGTGTTGAGAAGGAGATCAGGTAGACACCGCTAGCGGCTTGTCTACCGATATTGTTGAGCCCGTACCACTGGAGTGAATGATAGCCGGCTGGTTTATCTGAGACCTCATAGCTCCAAATGTTACGTCCGAGGATGTCAAAAATAGCGATGGATACATCCGTTACCTCAGGTAGATCGAACTTGATCGTCGTTGGCGGATTAAAGGGATTAGGGTAGCTCTGCCGGAGGGCATACTCCCGAGGTATTCTCGCTTCACTTTTTGTACCTACGAGCACATCAATACTCTGATCAGCAGGTTTCAACCAGCAGGCAGTTATGAATCACTCTGGGATGGCACAGATGATGTTGGGAAAGAAGTCAGTACGGGAATGTATTTTGCAAGGATTAGAGCTGGCAAGTTTACGGATGTAATTAAAATGGTGTACTTGCAGTAGGATATTGAAATTGCTCTAAGCCCCTCGTTGAGCAGATGTGTTCTGTGGGGGGCTATTTTTTTAATTAGGCAGATGTTTCATTCCCTGGTGGCTGTACCCATACAGTCAGAGACATAACAATCCTTTTTTCTGACACAAATATTTATATATTTATGTGTCAAAAATATTATGGGAAAATCTATACACAGCACTGATAGTCAAATACTTAGCCGTATATATGGTCACGGTAGGGGTTGGGTGTTTACTCCAAACCATTTTAAAGATCTGGGAAGTCGCAATGCCATTGCCTCTGCGTTGAAACGCCAGAAGCAAACGGGTCGTATCCGGCAACTAGCTCGCGGATTATATGACTACCCCAAAACCGACTCGGAACTAGGTATCCTTGAGCCGTCCATGGATGATATAGCAAATGCCTTGGCTGGTCGTGATGCAGTTCGATTGCAGCCCTCTGGAGCCTATGCTGCCAATCTGCTAGGGATATCCACACAGGTCCCCATGAAGATCATCTACCTGACCGATGGTCTACCCCGGACGGTTACTGTTGGAAAGCGTCAGATCATTCTAAAACGCACTACTCCTCGCAACATGGCCATGGCTGGTCGAATCAGTGGGTTGGTCACCCAAGCTCTTAAATATATGGGACAGGATCAGGTGAATGAATCTGTAATCACTGGATTGAAGAATCGTTTGGATGAATCTGCCCGGGCCCAACTATTGAAGGACATTCGATTTGTCCCAGCTTGGATCGGGGATGTATTCCGGGAGATTTCACAAGCAGGAGACGTTGAATGAAATCCTTTATTAACCTGCCGAAAGCTCGCCGGCAACTGATCTTTACTCAGACTGAAGCTAAGACTGGATTGCCAGCGATATCTGTGGAAAAGGACTTTTGGGTGTGCTGGGTCCTGGACAAACTCTTTCATTTACCGACCTGTGGTAAGGAGTTGACTTTCAAGGGCGGCACTTCTCTGTCGAAGGGGTGGCAGATTATTGATCGGTTTTCAGAAGATATCGATATCGTTATCAATAAGGGCAGCCTCGGGTTTGGTGGTGAGAAGTCTCCTGAGCAGGCACCTACTACCAGCCAAGAACAGAAACGTCTCAAAAGGCTTAAAAAAGCTAGTAGGCAGTACATCGTTGACAATCTTGAACCGGAACTACGTGCAGCCATTAAATCTGAAATAGATTCGGATCATCCCTGGCAGTTGGAAGAAGATCTGGAAGATCCGGATCGGCAGACACTGCTATTCACCTATCCTACAGTATTCCCTGATGCTGAGAGCTATATCAAGCGGATAGTAAAAATCGAAATGGGGGCAAGATCAGATACTGAGCCGGTAGAGGATATTGAGGTTACACCCTACATTAGCGCTGCATTTCCAGATTTATTATCTCATGATAAAATTCCTGTCCGAGCAGTGGCACCAAAGCGAACCTTTTGGGAAAAAGCCATGCTCCTTCATGAGGAGACTTTCCGTCCCGAAGAGAAGAAACGTCGTAAAGCCTACCTAGCCAGACATTATTATGACCTTTACCAGATGATACAAGCTGGTATCGGAAGAGAAGCAGTTGAAGATATGGAGCTGTTTAAGCGGGTCGCTGCTCATCGGAAAGTGTACTTCAATATCACATGGGTAGATTATGATACCCTACGTCCTGGCAATCTCCGTATCCTTCCCCAAGATGATCAGTTACCAGACTGGCGAAATGACTATGCCAGTATGAAGTCAGAAATGTTTTTCGGTCCGGTACCTAAATTCGATGAGATGTTATCAGTCATTGAAGCATTCCAGAATGAATTCAATGCGCTGAAGTTTTAACCTGCATTATTCATGAATTATTGCCACGAAGACACCAAGCCACGAAGATTATTAAAGTTATGAACAGGGTCATTTTAAACAGAATTATTTGCATCTGTGAGTGATAATTTTTACTAAGCATATATTTTTTAGAACTTTGTGCCTTCGTGACTTAGTGGCTATGAATTATTCAGGTTAAGATGTTTATTTGCATAGCGGTACAGGGCCGACTTGCTGCCTTTATAACCTTTTGACTTTAAATCCTCATATATCCGCGATACCCACAAGCGCTTATTAATAAAGCTGTCCAGAATAAACTCTCCGAAGGGTTTTAGATCCAGGTTGATCTCTTCCTTATGCTCATAGCCATTATGCTGTTACCTCTTGAGAGCTGCTCTGACTGTATTTCGGGAAATACCCATCAGTTTGGTTATGGCCCGGGTACCCATTTTTGGATTACGTCTCTTCAGGTTCTGTATTGTTACCCAATCTTCCATTGAAATCACCTTTCTGTTCCTTCTGCTATTTTTGAATAATGTTCTCGGTAGCCTTTACCGAAATCTGATTACTCACGCAAAATAGCGGAAGTGCATTCTTTCCCGTCACTCTGATAAATCAGAATAATGGGGCTTTAGGTGGGTCAATTTTCAGCGAGAAAATAGGGTCAGTTTTCAGCGGGAATTTTCACCCTATCCGTCAACTTTTGAGACTGTAACATAATGTTTTCTATCTAGTTGATATATCCAATCCACCTTCAAACTGTGCCCACTCCATGTCCCAAAGTGTCCCAATTTGTCCATATTGGATAGATTACTCGAAAAACTGATTAAAAAGAAAACCCATCGTAACTCTATGAATTACAAGGGGTTTAGAATGTGGGCCCACAGGGACTTGAACCCCGAACCGACGGATTATGAGTCCGAATTAACATGCTGTTAATAATAGAGATGCAAAATGTGCATCAAAATACTAAAAGTTTTCCGCAATTTGCCCACCGATTTTCGATGCCAAATCTCCTAGCTCTGAAGGTAGGATATCCACGTAATGTTTCTCGGTGACTGTCACAGATGAGTGCCTCAGATACTTACTTACCTGGTAGATATCTACTCCGCTCTGGAGAAGCCAAGCTCCACAAGTCCGACGAAGGTCATGAACAGAGGACTCGACTTCCGCTGCTTCTGCCATCTTCTGGTAGCGCCAGTAGAACCAGTCCAAGTTCACCAGGAAGGGGCCTGGCTTGTTCGCCCGATACTTCTTAAGTATCCGGACAGATTCAACACTCAAGTATAATGGCTTCCCAGTATTCCCTTTGTCTTCGGGTTTAATTTGTTTCCGACTGAGGTTGATCTGGCTCCACCTGGCATCGATCACTTCCCTGGCTCTGGCTCCAGTCTGTAGGAGTAACTCCATAATGTCTAAAACAATTTGGCGTTCATCATCTCCTAACACAGTGGCTTTTTCCCTGATCGCTTTTACCTGCTCCTTGGTCAACCAACGCACATCTATGGGCAGTTCCTTTGCCATTGTGATCTTTGGCATGACCATCCAACCGTTTTCGCTGCAGTACTTCAAAAATGCTTTCACATGTCTGAGCTCGGCATTTGCTCCACGAGCACTCCTCTTGTCTTCCCCCAGGAGTTTCGCTCGATATCCATCCAGCACCTGCCGGTTAATTGATTTTACATTCCCGTTGTAATATTCCTCGAAATTGTCCAGGGCTACTTCGTAACGCTTAACGGTCAGGTATTTCACTGTCCCTTGCTTCGATTCAATAAATAAGTCTCGAGCAGCTTTGAATGTAATATTTTTTGTTGAGTTGCTTGGAAGTTTATCTGGGTTGGCCTGATACCACGTGAATTCGGCTTCAACCTTCTTCCTGATCTCTTCAGCTTGCTCCTTAGTTGTGTGCAGGAGTTTCATTCGCCATTTGCCAGAAACGGGATCACGATAGCTCAGGCGATAGCAGGGTTGGCGCTTAGATTTTTTGTAGAGCTTTATTGTGGCCATTAAGAAAAATCATAGTACTGGAGTAATTAACCCAATTGCTTGATAGGTGTTGTTAAAGAATTCACATTTGAACAAATGACTATTTTCTCCACCGTACTTAATGGTCACTTTGAAAGTATGTGGTTCAAGGGCTGTGGCTGCCATAGCGTTAGCAAACAATTCCTCTGCTTCTCCTACTGACCCTATTGATGAAAAATATCGCTTCCTCATCTCATCTGAAACAACCGTGTAGGCTACCCACACAGAACCTTCCATGTCTTTATTGAGAACCAGCATAGCCGCAGGTAAATGAGTTGACTCGATGAACCGTCGACATGTCGAAGTAAGTGAAGTCTCGAATTGACTAGCAATGTGTGAAACGGTTGTGCTTGCAGCTTCATGAAAATCTCTCGTATATTCCTGAAATAATGTTCCTTTAAATAATAAGTGTGCAGAGAACTGATTCGCTTCAATTTCCATTATATCGTGAGTGCTTTGTTTCATGTCGAGTTCTGAACATTGATAAAGAATTTCTCTATGGGTTGGGAGAACATAGTGACCAATTTCATGCCCATTACTGAAAAGTTTTCTATGCAGATTGGGCTCATTAATATCTAAGATTACTGCCTTTTCATTGATATCTAGGATTCCTCTCAATTCCAGTTGTTCTCCTGGTGCAACCTCTTTTTTAATTTCTCTAAGGTCATAATCATGTAGACGGAGATTCAGGAAATCATTGACTTTCAATATATCAATTGGACCTGGCACATATTCGCCAGTGTTACGCAACAACCCATCAACCCACTCTAGGATGGATAGTTCGGGGATAGCTACAATATTACTCAAGGATTATTTCTGCTCCGCAATAATGGCACGGATTTTCTTTTGCGGATCTGTCAGAAAATTAGTGCTGGAATGAGCGGCCAATGCATAGACGTTCTCTGCTTTGGAGCTAGAGCTTAATATGTTCAAATATTCAGTAGCAAATTCATCCCTCACCAGTTGTTCCTCGTATCTTTCAAAAAGATCGTTCAAGCGTTGATTTTGGGCGGTAGTAGGGACACGTGATCCTTTTTCCCACCGAACATAGGTAACTCTTTGGATCATTAATTCATCCGCAATTTGCTCTTGGGTCAATCCGAATTTCCTCCGCTTCCCCCGCATCTCATCAGGGAAAAGGATTCCACGTTCCTCTCTTTTGATATTCGAAACCATTTCGGCTGCTTCTAGTGAGTAAAAAACCTCACCACATTCATCGCACACATCCACTGTTATTCCCCTCAATGTATGGCCATGAAAACTAAAATCTTCTACGAGATGTACGGATAGTTTTCCGCAAACTAAACATTTCTCCATTAATCCATTCCCCTTGATTCATGAGCGGATACACCCACCACATGGAAGTTTTTATATTCGTCCATCATAAATTTAATATATGGGTGTTGGGCATCCTCAATTTCAGGACAAAGAAGATACTGAAGTCGATCTTTCCAAATCTCCTGTTTCGCAGGGAACATTGAAATTGTACCTCCGCTCTTCAAATACTTAACACAAATATTCTTCATCTCTGAAGGGGTAAGCCCGAAATCTTCTAACATCTCATCAATTGCTGATTCAACAAAACGATAATTGCCACGTTCAAGTGCCGATAGAAGTAGGGGTCGTATGTGCTCAGAATCCACTCACCACCTCAAAGTTATATAATTTAGCATCAATGTCAAATGAAATGAGTAATATTACTCATTTCCGGAATAGTCTATATTTCTCACTCTTTTCCAACCAGTATTGTCCAAGTCTCCAGTTAATTTTCTTTCCCCACTCAGGCTATTCATAACTCTTTTTATGTGATCCTCAAAGAGGAGGAATGCTGCCCTAAATTTGTCTCCCCTAGATGCTTCACCTTCGAAAAAGAACCGGTCAGAGAGGAATATAGTAGGTCCCGAACCCAGCTCGATCTCGGTGTAATTTATGATTGAAGGGTCAATATTTATTTTCAACTCAACCTTGTCTACAATTCTTTCTTTGGATTTGAGTACAGGGAAATTTGTTTTGTAAGACCCCTTGTTTGCGGAGAGAGAAGAAATCGTAATTTTTGTTTTGTGGCTTCCGACGAAATACTGCAATAACTCCATATCAGAATGGTTTAGTTCAAGTTGTAATTCTAAAAGAATTGAGTCGTTGGCCAATCGTGGGATATTCGTGGTTATAATTCTCATTAATTTACCCTCTATTGTTTAAATTTGTCTATCGCTTCCACTACATCTCCTGAAGCGGCAGTAATCAACTCCTTGAACTTGTCTAGATCCGTTAAGTATTGCTCAAGTTTAGATTTCTCGACCTGGTCAAAATTGCTGTACTGTTCCAGTCTCCGCTTGATTCCCTCTTGCTCTTTCTGGATGTCTAGGATGACAAGGAAGGAATTGTCCTCGGAGCGGTGTTTAGTGAGGAAATTATTTATCAAGTACTTCAACTCCCTTAATAGCTAATGAAACTTCTTGGAAGACCAGTAACTTTTTGAATTTATGATTTCTAGTAAGGACCCAAGCGTATAGTCCAACCGGATAGAATAAAGTCTTCATTTTTGATTCAATCATATCAGATTCGATTAACACTTTTAATGGAAGCTGATAGGTTGCGGTATCATGTTCTTTCAATGTTATAGGGAGATCCGACGAACCAGGTAAATAATCATTAAACCAGTCGTGATGGGCTTTTAAAAAAATACCTGTAGTCCAACTGAATTTTGAAATTCGAACCGGTCTTCTGCCAAGATTCTGAATATAGATTTCTATAATATGCGGATGAATATCTTCTTTGCTGACACCAGTTCTCATGAAGGTTGCGGTCCCTCTCAGAATTATTCGGTTGTCAATGTATGCTAAGTACACTGCAACAATTGAAACCGAAATTGTCCCCACTGCGGACAGCCAGGTTGCTAATTCACTCATTTCCCGTACCTATCAATATCACCCTCTCCCAAGTCCCACTCGGCGGTATAAAAAACACTCTACACCCATTCCCACGAATGTCCTGCTTTTCCATAAAAGCCTGTTTAATGAGCCTTCCCTGGTATCCGTTAAGTAAACCATTTTTAGTCTTAAGCTGACCGTTATCATAGATTGCTATCAGGTGTCCACGATCTGCAAGCCTTCTAGCCAGAAATTCATACGATACGTATGGGAATTTCTCTTTTAGTGTGTGCAGGTTCGTCTCCCGTCCAATCAATGCACTCGGCAATAGTAGTTCTGCTGCAAGCTCATCTGCTTCATTTTCCATCTCACATGTATAAGGTTGTGTATGCTTCAACTGGATGTGGGCAAGCTCGTGAAGAATGCCAAAATTCTGCCGGAACTCTGGGAGCTTTGAGTTCACAATGATCCTCAATTTTCGGGCAACAGAAAGAGCCACTACCTCCTGGGGAAGAGGCTTTGCTATAACTTTGTAGCCATATTCAGATGCTATTTGAGAGGCGTGTGTCAATAACCTAGTACTCTGTTACGGTAGCGTAAAGCGATGGCATCGCTGAGCTTCTGAGCCGGAATTTAGTACCATGATTATGTCCAGTCCTTGCATCGAAATCGATGTAGATATCTCCACTTTCAATTGCATCAATGAAGTGGTGCTGGTCAAATGTCTGTAACATCATGATATCCTGATAGTGGAAGTGTGTTTTACCAGACATCCTTTTTGATGCAGCCCTAACAAAAAAGCAATTCGTGAGCTTAGTACCTGCCTTGTGAAACAGGTCATCAAATCCCCAGTATGGGAGTGGATTGATTTCCTTTCCCCTTACGAAGCTAGCCCATTCTGGATGAGTTGTCTCATCTATCTTACGAGGATCAAAATCAATCAAAACTTTGCGTTCGTGCCTGTCTACCTTTACAGAGAACCCTCGGTCGCTATAACGTCCAGCACATATAGTTTGCCTAAAACTTTTCTCATTTTCACTATACTTACCACCCGCCTCTTTGTGTTTCCATCCGAATTCGGGGAGTAATAGCTGAGGAACAAATTTCAATGCTCTTGGAGAAGGTTCCATATGGAAAAGCGTTAGCAGTGATGTTGTTTCCTTCTTTTGTGCTTTTAGCTCCCATTCAGCAGCGTTTGGAATTGGTAAATTATTCTCCTCAATTCCAAGTAAATCTTCAAGTGTATTACCTACTCCACCATCATTGTTAGGTCTACCGGACTCAATCCAACCTCTATCACGAATTTCCTTCAATTGATCTATTAAGCCTGCCTTTGTAAATGTATCCACATTACTCTCCTCAATTTCAAATAGTTTTGTTTGGCTCACTGCTTTCTTAGGTTTGGGTCTCAAGACTGACGCAGGATTCTTCATCCTTTGTCTAGACATTTCACAATACTCTGGGGAGATATCAATGCCAATAAAATTTCTCTTTAGTTTTGTTGCTGCAAGAGCAGTCGTACCAGAGCCCATGAACGGGTCAAGGATTGTTTCTGCGTCGGTTGACGCAATCACTCGTTCTATCAACTTTACGGGAAATGGTGCGGGGTGCAAATTTTTACTTTCTTGGCCAAATTCCCATACGTCGCCATGAGAGTTTGAACCTTTTGTAAGTCTGAATTTCTTTTTTGCTATCATGTATATAACTTCATAGGTCGGAAGGAAATATCCGGGGTTAAAATTAAACCCCCCTTTTCTACGCCAGATGATAATTTGACGCACTGGAAAGCCACTGACAATATCTGATCGATCTTGAATCAATCCCCCTTGAACACGCCATTTGTGATTATAGAAAATGACTCCATCTTCTGGAATAATTCTTGTCATTTCATGTAAACAAGCCCTTTGCCATTTAATATATTCATCGTGTGGCATATTGTCGTTGTAATTAGAGTAGCCCTCAATTAGGGCTGCATTCGACCATTTACCCCCTCTGCCATCCTTCATTCCGTTCCCTGTGGAGTTCTTCAGATTGTATGGTGGAGATGTGACAATACACTTAATACTTCCCGTAGGAATCATTTTCATTACTTCAATAGTGTCACCACAAACAAATTGGTTTATAAAATCATTGGGATATTCGAGTTTGCCAGTTTTGGCCATAATCATTGTACCTATTCATTGTTTCAATAATTGCTATGTTATCATTAAGAATACCATAAAAACAGTCAGAATAAATATTCCTACTGTCAATAGAAGGACCCAAAATGTCTTCCGGTTCATTCCCTCCTGGAGAATGCGATCTTTTACTTGGCTCTCCTGTTGCCTTGCATATAGAATTTGGGTGGCAGCAATATGCTGAGCAGCAAAATGTTTGAATTCTCCCTGAACAGCAATTAGTTCTGCGTCGCTCTTATCCTTGAGATAGCCAAGTTGTTCATCTATGTGCCTCTGCTCTGCCAACTAGTTCATCCTCAAATCATGCAACCGTTCACTATTTGACCTCCGAGGCCAATCCATGAAAGGTGGTACATCCCCTCCATGTTCTAGCCAAAACCAATCTGCTCCACTAAACTCCAGAATCTTGTGTAACGTGATTTCATCCAACTTCAATTCACCGGTTGCGTAAAGATCAAAAAAGCTCACATCAATGTCTGCAATTTTGGCGAGGTCCTCAAGTGTGATATCATACCGCTGACATATCAACTCGAAGCGATTCTTGGGAATAGTGCTCATCGTTAGGACCTATTTAAAAGACGCATTGATTTCCTTCTGCTTTTGGTAATCCTGCTCCCATTTATTGAAGTACTCAATACTAAGAACCGAATCAAGCACGGTCGCTGCTGCATAATCAAAGTAGATCATGTCTGGCTTGTGCGTCAAGTATGAGTTAAAGAGGTCGCCCATCTCTGACTGTTTCATAACCAGAGCGTGTTTCTCCGTTGTTTGCGATGCAAACTCAAGGCTGATCACATACGGTCCAGACGTGTACCAGTTATCTCCAATGCTCCAGTATCCAATCGGCGACTCGAATGAAATAATATTTTTGGTAAGAGTGACGGAATCTGAAATAGCCTTCTCCCTCCATTCGAAATATTTTTTTATCGAGCTTCTGAGTGTGGGCATGAATGTTTCATCGGCAATAAAACCTGTGTATCCCAAACTTTCACGCATCAAAAATTTGTACGTTTTCCGCTTTAGGTCATACCTGATCGTCATATAGCTTTCAAAAAACGTATCTACAGATCGTTCCCAGCGTTGGGTCGGAACTCTTGCGAAGCTCACCTCTTCTGATTCAACGTTAAGAGCCTCTTTGATTGTTCCACACCCTGAAAGCAGAAAAACTGCCATTCCAAACATTGCAATCCGGGTCTTCATCTTTATCCCCCCCTACTCCCCATCCATCTCTCTCAACATATACAGCAACGAAACCCACTGCTGCAGCGTAGTCTTAGACTTTCTCCTGAAAGCGAGATTCCTTAAATCCTCAGCCTCTTGCTCTGTGATCAGAAATTTGCCACGATTAGCGGGAGACAGAAGCTCATCCAGCCCCCGGTCCTTGATCTCCATCCCGTCATCCTCCCAGGGCGGATCGACCTGGTCATCATCAGGAATGTAGTCAATCTCAGAAACCTTCATACTGCCCTGGCCGGTGAGGAGCCATTCTACAGAGTAACCCATCTCCGAAATTTTTAGCAGCACACTTTGAGGTATATCTCGCTTACCCCCTTCATAGCTACCATAAGCACGAATTGAAACACCCAGCATATCGGCCCATTCTTGCTGGTTTTTTTCCTGCATGTGCCGAATTTTACGTAATCGGCGGTGTATTTCTTTCATATTTCATCCTACCTATCTTTTTGTGCTTGTATTCTGCACACTCGTGCTTATACTACGCTAAACACAGCAAAAGGAAGTTAAGATGAGCACAAACGAAAACAACACAACAAAACGCCACCTCATCGGGGTGAACGTGAGTGAGGACGAAAAGGCCAAGATAGAAGCCTTTGCTCGTGATATTGAGCGTCGTCCTGTGGCTGCAATGGTCAGGATTGTACTGGACGATTACATGAACGGTCGTCTGGTTCGTGTTCCCAGACATACCGAAATCGCCAGCCCAACTTTTCAAAGTGTCAGGTAGTTGATTGAAAACTACAGCGTTAAGTTGTTGTTTTTCAAGGCACATCGTAATGATAAATGTAGATACAGGTGTACCCCTGCACAAGTTCTATCTGCACAATCTTGCCGAAATGTATTCAATTGGAAACCATGCCTAAGCGAATCAATCCATACCTTCCTGATGATTATCAATGCCTCATGAATGAGTTATATCCTGATCATCATCAAAATACTCCATCGAGAAAATGTCGCCTGCTCCAATGTATATCGGGCCTCCTCGGGCTACGCCCCGATCCAAAGTACATGCCCCGAATAGGGGATGTTTACCCAGAATGCATACGACCGGTCCTACTGCTTTGTAGTCGGCTGGGGCAGGTTCACCCACGGCTACTCTCATTGGCTTCCCGTTGTGTTTATAGTCTACTGAATAGATACGGGGTGAGGGGATGACAAGCCCAGTGTGTTTCACCACAGCCTCCAGAACCTCTTCCGCCTCGTTTAAGTCTTTCGCTTCAGGGATAAAAAACTTTTTTCGCTTTTCCAATAGCGTCTCCTTTCATGGGCAGGGCTGGAATTCGCTTTCCCCACGAACCAGCCTTGCCCCTCCTCAATTCAGCACCATGAATATACAAGGAATCATGTCCTGATGTATGAGCGATACCTCAGCGTTGAAACATTTGCATCCTACCTGGATGTGTCCACCAGAACGGTTAAGAGGTGGATCGATAAACGAATCATCACAGCTCGTCGGTTCCACACAGGTGGACTTCGAATCCCAGCATCACAACTAGATCAAGCTTTCGTCCCCGAGAGCAGCAATTCTGATGAACTCCAATTTGATATAAACCGCCTCGTCGCAGATGTGCAAGCGAGGGGCACACAATACAAAACCACACAGGAGGTATGAAATGGAAACAACAACACCGGTACACGCAAAACCGGCAGTCCCAATGCAGTCACAAACTGCAGGCAGGGAGCTGTACAACCCTCTCACTGGGGAAGTGATCGAATTCTCGAGTCCGGATTCTCTGGTTGAGAACTGGTTGGCTCTGAGTGACCAGATTAAAAAACTCTCGTCTTTGAAACGAGAAGTTGAATCAGGAATTCTCATGCTTACCGATCAACCCGAGAATTCAAAGACAGCTCGATTTGCTGGCATGGCAGGGACACTTAAAGTCCAGTTCAAAGACACCATCAGCTATGACCAGGAGATGCTTCGGGAGGTTAAGGAGCTAATCGGATCGAGAAAGTTCGGAGAGGTATTCAAGACAGAATACAAGGCCCTGGCACGACAACTGGGAAAGTTCCTGGGCACTACCCACACAGACCCAACGATGGAAGCGGCCAGACTTCTGGTGAAGGATGCCCAGGCTGTCAAGCCTGCGAAACCATCAATAAGCAGGGACAGTTGAGAGATAAAAACAGAAAGCCCCCTACTGACAGGCGGGGGGCTTTCAATCATAAATACAAAGGGAATATAACATGGAAACAGCAGTCGCAACAGTAGAAAACGCACCGACCCTGCAACACTTTATTCAACCAAAGTTTACCAGGGACCAGATCGACACTATAAAGAATACAGTGGCCGTTGGAGTAACGGACTCCGAATTGGCTCTTTTTATTCAGGTTTGTGAGCGTACCGGATTGGATCCATTCGCAAAGCAAATATACGCCATCACCAGATACAACCGGTCTGCTGGTCGAGAGGTGATGACCCTGCAGACATCAATTGACGGCTTCAGGATTATTGCCGAACGGTCAGGGAAATACAGGGGGCAGACTGTTCCCATCTTTTACGATAAGGAAGGCAACGAGTACGATGTGTGGCTGAAACCGGAACCACCGGCAGCATGCAAGGTCGGAGTTCTGCGCTCAGACTTTGAACAACCACTTTATGGAATTGCCCTCTGGAATAGCTACAAGCAAACAGACCGAGACGGTCGAGTAATTGGACTTTGGTCAAAGATGCCTGAAGTCATGCTGGCCAAGGTTGCAGAGGCTCTTGCTTTGCGGAAGGCTTTTCCTGCAAATATGAGCGGACTCTATACTACTGATGAAATGGCTCAGGCCGATTCAGGGCAGCAGTATACAGGTTTTCAAGAGCGTGAGTTTGATAAAATGCGCTCTCACGGCCAGAATAAGGCGATTGAAGCCGGAGAGGGTGCACAGTCCGACCCAAATCGAAACTCGGGCACGTCTGGCCCACGTCGGCGCAAAATCAGCCAGAAACAAAAAGAACTCCTCAGCAAACTCTGCAATAGCAGTCATCTGACTAAAGAGGAGCAAGATGAGCGACAGGCTTTTCTGGACAATCCAAATTCACTCATGACCGAAGCAACCAAGTTGATTGATAGCACGATGCAACTAATCGATGGACGCAAAAAGGATGAAGCCAAGGAAAAAGAAGTCAAGGACCCTGCAAGTGATCAGGCTCGGGAGGCCATCAAGGAGATGGCAGAGGATCCTCTACTTACCGAATCAGAGAAGGCCAATCTCCTGAATTATGCAAAGGATCCACGCCTGACTAATAAAAGTGCCCAGGCACTCATCTCATCGGTTGCACAGCGGATCAATAAACGCAAAGAGCAAAGCGATTATCCGGCACACCTCGAACAACTCATTTCAGGTATCCAGAACCATTGGAACTGGGACACTCAGGAAAAAGCTATCGAGTGGCTGAATGACCAGGATGAGAACTGGAAGAACCTATCTGAAGAGGATTCTTCCCTGTTATTGACATCAGTTTTGAACGACGAGAAACTTCCCTTCTAAGGAGCTAGAATGAAAGCCTACAAATTCAGACAACCAGGACTCGACCGCACAGAGCGGGTTCTGGATACAATCGAGAACCTTTCAAGCGCACTCTTACCTTGGCTTCTCCTGGCCTTTGTGGTGATGATGCTGGCACAGTGTTGGGGGGCATGATGGAAAACGTAAAACACAGCCTGCCATATTTTCCACTCTATACATCCGAGTTCATAGCGGACACACAGGACCTAACTGATGCAGAGGTCGGAGCATATATCAGGGTCCTCATGTATTCCTGGAATAAGGGCGGACCGGTGGAAAAGAAACGGGCACTTCGCCTGATTGATAACGCTAAGCAAGTTTGGCCGGTTCTAGCTCAGTTTTTTATCGAAAACGATGGAATGATTTACAATAATCGGCTCGAAAAGGAACGTAAAAAGAGCATCCAGAAAGTTGAAGCTGGCAGAAAGGGGGGAAGCAGAAAGCCAAGCAAAAGCGGAAGCGAAACTTCAAGCGAAACTTCAAGCGAAAATGGAAGCAGAACCCCAAGCGAAATCGAAGCTACTCAGACCTCAGAACTCATAACTAAGAATAAAGAGAACTCAGAGCTCAAAAACAGTGCCGTAACCAATGATCATAGTGACAGCAATAGAGGGGTGGCATCCAAAAGCGGAGAGCTGACTGTGTTGTCTTTTTTTGCTGATTACCCTTCGCTGAACTTCCCCAGCATGACGATTCCCCGACTATTGCAAATTCAGGTTCTTGATAACTACGGGGAAAAGGCACTCAGGTACATGCTGGATGAAATATCCAAGGTCCCTGACCAGAAAAAACGTTACTCGCCACAATACGTGAAGGCGATGATCCAAAACGCTCCCCTTTTGAAAATCAAAAATGGCAATGCGGATGAAACCGGTCAAGAGATCAGAGCTTTTACTCGAGATGAAGCACTCGCCTGGTGCGATAGAAACGGAAGTCGCATGGACCAAAGCTTCGCCACCAGGAAGAGCCAGGCCGGAAGTGTGGAAAAGTTCGAGGATGGCAAGGCCAAGTTCTTCCTAGTCACTCCCCAACAGATCATTTCATCATTTGCGAGAGGAGCCCAGGCATGAAAACGAAAGTGACCATCTACGACCGAGTTCTCAGGCTCCTGCGGGAGGACGAGAAATATCGCAACTCGGACACCAAGCTCTTCCTCCGGATCCTCGATGACCTGGGCTGCATTGTATACAGCCGAAAGGTGGATGAGCACTTCATTCCGGTAACCAAGTTCAAAACCGCACCGCAATATGAATCAGTCCGCCGATCAAGGCAGAAGGTTCAGCAAGAATATCCTGATCTCACCGCTACTGATCCGGAGGTCAGGAAACAGCGTGGTCAGAAGGAAGCGACCAAGGGCACTTGGATTTATCGGGAAGCTTACAATCCCGCACATGATGGGTTGAGAGTATGAGCAAGGTCCTGGTGGGAATTGACCCAGGCGTGAAGACCGGCCTGGCAATCTCTGAAGGTGGAAAGCTCGTCAGAGTTGAAACAGTGGATATCTTGGACGCTCTCGATGAAATCCAAGCATATGCAAATTAATCCAGCTACTACCTGCGGAACACCACTATCTACATCGAGGACCCCAACCTAAATAAGCCGGTTTTTGACCGTGGGCAACGTGGGCGCAAAGCTCTGAATATCGCACAGAAAGTGGGAGCCAATAAGCGTGATGCCCAGATTTTGATCGCAAAATGCAAGAGAGCTGGTGTAAACGTGATCCCAGTGAAACCCATTGCAGGACCATTTACGAAAATGACAGCAGAATTTTTTAAACGACAAACCGGCTGGACTAAGCGGACATCCCAACATGCTCGTGATGCAGCCGGACTGATTTTAGGGAGATAGAAATGGAACGCAGATTCAAAAAGATCAAGTACAAGGCAGGGAAAGTGATCCTGGCATACGAGCAACTGAACAAAGCGGGTGAATGGGATACCTACACAATGGAATCTACTGAAGCACCCATACCGGCCTTTGACCTGGCCTTACAGGGTCTTCGTCGCCCACTGCTGGATGAAGTTGAACTTTCAGAAGTTGAGCCATCCGAACTAACAATCGGGAGCGTTTCACTGTCATGGACGGAGACAGAAGATCAGGGGACTGTCATGGGGGCAGTAATTTCTGCAGTTCGGGTTCTAAAAAAATCGAACTCACCAATGGTTATCAATTCGCCCTTTAAGCCAGAGCAACCTTACACCGAGGACGGCGATACGGATGTGTGTTTGAGTGATGACACCGTTGAGGCAATTGAATTGCTCCGAATTGAAGCGATCAAGTACATCGATGGAGAGCGAGCTCAAACCGACCTTTTCTCCCAAAAAAACGAGCCGGATGAAGAGTGGGACGAAAACATTAATAATTTCATCAACAAAATGGTGGAGGTCGTTGAAGCATGAAAATTACCTATCGCAATCCCTCTGAAATCACACCATACGAAAACAATCCCCGTCAGAACGACAAGGCTGTGGAGACCGTTGCCAGAAGCATCCAGGAGTTCGGCTTTCAACAACCCGTGGTCGTGGATGAAAAGGATGTCATCATTGCTGGCCACACCAGGTGGAAGGCGGCTCTCAAATTAAGCCTAGCGAGAATTCCTGTTCTGGTCGCTTCAAACCTTACGCCGGAGCAGGTGAAGGCCTACCGAATCGCTGACAACAAAACAGCCGAGGCATCCGATTGGGATTACACCAAACTCATCGATGAGATTGCAGAACTCTCGGACCTGGATATTGATATCGAGCTAACCGGTTTCACTGAAAAGGAAATCCAAGAATTGATCGGTATGCAGGAAACTACTACTGCTGGTTTGGTGGATGATGACGATACCCCTGACATCGAAACTGTCGAACACAGAGTGCAATCAGGTGATGTGTGGATCCTCGGTGACCATCGCCTGGTCTGTGGTGATGCTACTATGTCAACTGATCTCCAGAAGGTTTTCGTAAATGCAGATGAAGAAGCCGACATAGTCTTGACAGACCCTCCTTACAACGTGGACTATGAAGGGAAAGCAGGAAAGATTCAGAATGATAAAATGGCTGGCTCCAAATTCCTATCCTTCCTCACTGATTCGTTTACGAATATGGCTGAGCACACAAAGGCCGGTGGTGTAATCTACGTTTTCCATGCTGATACCGAGGGAATCAATTTTCGGACGGCACTCTTCGAAGGCGGTTTTGAACAGAAGCAGACCCTGGTCTGGAATAAAAACTCTGCTGTTATGGGACGACAAGATTACAACTGGAAGCATGAACCAATCATGTACGGCTGGAAGCCTGGTGCAGCTCATTATTTCAACAAGGATTTCAAACAAACCACTGTTATCGATCACCCGAGGCCAACTAAGAATGAACACCACCCGACCATGAAACCTGTGGACCTTCTGGTGCTTCTACTTCAAAACAGTTCCATTATGGGCGATGTTGTGTTGGATACTTTCGGAGGATCAGGCTCAACCCTGATTGCTGCAGCAAAGACTGGACGGAAGGCTCGGATCATTGAATTGGACCCAAAGTTCTGTAATGTAATTCTTGAACGCTGGGAAGCCTGGTCCGGACAATCAGCTCATCTGCTTGGTGAATCGACCACGAGTGAGGTGACAGAGTGAAATCGATATTCAAAGAAGGCCAGAGAGTGACCGTCCGAAACCCTGATTCACCTCACTATAGCGAATTTGGAAAGGTCAAGTATGTTGATGTTATTGGACGTTTCTGGGTGCTTCTGTACGGCCAAAAAGAGCCACAACCATTTTATGAAAATGAACTGATTCTCACTCGAGATATGATTCCCGAGGAAGTATGAATATGCAGGTTATTGATATCCAACTAAAGAAAGTGACATTCAATCGTGGTTCTTCCCCGCATCCTTCCATGCTCATTTTTATCGATGGTCACTGGGAGCGTTTCCATGATGGTGTCGGTGTTGAAATGACTGCTGATGCAATGGCTGAAATACCACAATCCTACTTCGAAAATGGACTCCTCACAGTTGAGAATGTGACTAGAACGGTGGTGACCAAGTGAAGTGTCCAAAATGTAGCACAATGGCCCAACACAGGGTTATCAAATCGGTCAAGATGGAATCCTTGATCGTTAGAGAGCGAATCTGCATGAACTGTGGTAAAAAATTTCAGACCTATGAAAAGATTTACCAGGATATCGATATCAAGATCGGAAAGGAGGCCGGTGATCATGAGCCAGTATCAGCAACTCCTCAATGAGCTTGATGGACTTCTGGGCGATATCGGGATCCTCAAAGCGGACGGTGAACATTATGAATACGTGGAAAGCATTCGAGACCTGCTCCTGGGTCACTTGGATGATGTCCAAAAGGAAACAATCAATGAGGTCCTAAGATCGGTATACTCTTCCGATAAGCCCACCATCACCAAAGCCGACTTTACGAAAATTAAAAAGGCTGTGTCATCTGCATTGGGGATGGATGTCAATGAAGCTATGCAAGAAACCCTCCTCGAAACAGTCACCGAAGTGTACGGAGGAGGTCAGGAAGTCGTTCTTGGTTTCCGACCAACTTTTATCGCTGTAGACACAAAGGCAGTTGAGTGGCTTCAAAAGGACTGCGTGTACTGGGTGGGGAATCACTATGGAAATGATATGCGGGAAAAGCTCTTGAGCATCTCGCAGGATATCGTTGAATCAGGAATTAGCAGAAAGGATGCAGCAGAACTCTTGGAGTCGTCGTTTGGTGATGAATTTAGTCGAAGCCGGACATACTGGGACGGTCTTGCAAACCACGTTGTAACCAGGGGCCGAGAATTTGGCTCCGTCAGCGGATATGAGACTGGTGGAATACAACGTTTTCAAGTTCTGGCTCACATTGATTCCCGCACGTCAGATATCTGCAGGGAGATGAATGGCCGCATTATCGAGGTAGCAAAGGCTGTTGAGTTACGTGACTCGCTTCTCGATGCTGCTACTCCTGAAGATGTAAAAACAATAGCTCCCTGGAAGAAGGGAAAGGATATCAAAGGTAAAAAAACAAAGGACTTGCCCGTGGGCATGTCACTACCCCCTTATCACTTCAAATGCCGGACAACTACTGTCGCTGTTGAAGATGATGCTAAGGAGGATGAAAACAAATCATGAGTGAAAAATTGTATTGTGGCCGAGGCCGAACTATTAAAACGCAGTACGGCCAGCAGTTAAAACTCTCCCTCACCGCCGAGGACCTGGCAATAATGCAACGAAATCTGGATAATGGTTGGGTGAATATCGATGTGAAGCGAAAACGAGACGAGAACGCCAAGTTCCCTTATTACATGGAGATTGACACCTGGAAGCCCAACAACCAGAAAAGCCAGCCGAACAAGCCACAGCAACCAGAAGATGAACCATTACCATTCTAAAAATGAGGATCCCATGAAAAGAGTAAAGCACCAAGTAAAACCGAAGAACGAGCAAACATCCCAGGAAGCACCAAAGCCAGAACGCTTCCTCATACAAAAGGTCGAAGTCGGTGTACTTGTTTTCCTGGAGTATGTTGAAAAAGTAAAAGGCAGGAGAGATAAAAAGGTCACAGTCATTCAGGAAAAACTCGCAGAGGGTTCACCAGCTGACCTTCAGCCAATTCTGGTTGGCGAGCACAATGGAACCCTTACACAAAAATCAAAGGAAGCTGTTGCGGGGTCCTATGAAGCAGGTGTAAACCGTGGCCGGACAGGTGTTCAGGGAGGAATCATGAATCTTCTCGGGATCGGAGGACTCGTACCTCAGATCAATCAAGTAACTTCAGTTCTTAATGTCCTGGATGCAAAAGTTTTTGAACATGAGAAAATGCTGAAACCTGAAGACGCTAAAACGCCTCCGCTCCCGAAATAACTCCTGGTCCAATCAGGTCATGTGAAATACCCATCATGAGGGCATCGCCATAATCAGGGGAAAAATTGAGTCGCTTCTTGATATCGTCCTTTGAGAGCACAGTGATCATCTTATCCCCATCCACCTTATACCTGTGAGCAGCGATGTCCTCTCTCAACCTCTGGTGATCCGGAATCTGGATCAGGTCATCCTTGAACAATTCCCTGAGTCTCCAATACCCTTGAGATCGTAGGTTCCTGAAAGTGAAAGCAGTCCTACCCATGGCCTTCGGTTTCGCACCAGAGATGAACTCACGAACCTTGAAATTCTGCGCTCGAAGATTGTCCACAACACCTGCACCAAGTCCAACACCATCTACGACGATCCTGTTTCCAGGGATCCGGTTCTCAACGGCATAGAGCGAAACTCGATTGGAAAGCGTGTGGGTATCCATCTTGGAGAAATCCTGCTGATTCCATAAGCAAACCTGGCTGTCATCTTCATAGATATGCGTCAGGACTGAAAGATCATCACCGTACCTGGCCACATCCACACCAAGCCCTTGTGTGCCCAACACCGACGGTCTAGTGGTATATGTGGCATTTCTAACCCACTTGAATGGGATCAGCTGAGCAGGATCGTCCTTCGTATCCCACTTGCCTTTGATGTATCGTTCCCACTCGTCGTCCGAGAGAACATTCTTCAAATCCTCGATGTACCCTGGAGGACGGTGAGGATTATCAGTAGGCAGAGCTTGAATAAAAGCATGGTTCTTCAGCTTCTGGTCGTAGAAGCGTTTCTTCACCCAGGAATCCTCTGGGTTACAGGTGAGCATGATTCGCTTGGGGGGTCTCTGCCCATTAGGTAGGACCCATCGTCCAGTCCTGGTTGCGATAATCCTAAAAGCCTTCTCGTCCACCTCATCAGCTTCCTCGATGCAAGCCCAGCCAACTTCCAAACCTTTGAGCTTATTCAGTTCCGGATCCTTTGTGACATCTGCTTCAATAAATTCAATTGTAGAACCATTGATAAGCTTAATGACCATGTCCGTTCGGTTAAACGATTTTATCAGCTCAGGAGGACAGACTCTCAAAAAGGTCATGAGTGTGGTCTGTTTCAATCGTTTGAGAGTTTTGCGGATGAATACACCACGGTTCCCAGGATATTTCATGGAGAGGTCCAACCCTTCACCTGACACGGCGTAGGATTTTCCTCCTCCCATTGCACCCCCGAACAGCCTGTATAGCTGGGGGGTCCTATGAAACTCTACTTGCTTAGGGGTAGGGGTATAGAATTGTGCTGCATTGATTATCATTCCGGCAAATCATCATCTTCGGACGATTTCTCTTCAGGCAAAGGGTCAGGGTCTGGCACAGCACTTTGATAGATGATCGTCTGGTCCTGCTCGATTCGTTGAACCTTCAAACCTAAAAGCTCATCAATTTCCTTCATAGCCTGAATAGCACCTTTGAAGTCTTCCTTCTGAATGAGGCGGGAATAGAGGAAGTTGAGCTTGGCTAAGGACTGTCCAAGTGCCTCCTCCTGGAAGCCCAGAGTAACCTTTTTGAATTCAACAGTAGCCTTCTGCAAATAGTTGAAAACAGTTCGCTTAGTAACTCCCCACTTTTTTTCCACTGTTTGCACAATCTGACGAGTTCTAGCTCCAATAATGAGCATGTCTACGATATCGGCAATCGCCTGTTCTCTCTCAGCTTTTGTAAGTTTGGGACCTCGCATAATTACCTACCCATTGTGAAAACTATGCTACTGCTGTGTTTTTAAGAATATTTCGAAGCTTTACAATCTGAGCGATAAGGTCGCCAGCGTTCGCCTTGGACACATCTTCCAGGTCCAGAAGATTCTTCCCTTCATCCGGTGTGAGAATCTCATCCTGAACCAGGCCACGAACGTTCTCGATGTCAGAAGTGTCTGAGCTGAGATCGATCCCTTTGAATTTGATTCGCATCTTTTTATCACGAAGCAGGGTTCGATTGATCACGCTCTCAAAAAGCCGTTGCTTGGGGCTTATGGAGACTTCTTTGAAGATTTTTAATTGCTGTTCCGCTTCACCTCCACCGCCAAGTGAGCCGGATGTGACCACTCCCATTATCCTGGGGGGAACACCATGGCCGGAGAGAATTTCATCTCTAATCGATGTCCGAAGCTTCTGGAAGTCACCGTCCTTCATCTCAGCCATGATCTTCTCGAACCGTACCTTCACATTTGGATCATTGATGGGCAGATATAGCGTCTTGTGGGCGTTATCAACTCCCTTCACGCTCTGTGTGAGAAAGTCTCGCACCAAAGCCTTAGTCGGGCCATCGAACTCGCCTCCTTCAACAATCACGGCGAGGGCTGGGATTGCATTGTTCTTAAAGAACCGATAGTTCCATTCAACAGCCAGCGCATCCAGGATCATGGACCCAACAGCACCTATCCAGTCCGGTCTGCCGTAGTAGGTGGAACGATTCGAGGGATATTTGAAACGAATGACCTGGTTCTTAGCACGCTTGCTCATTTTCTTGAGACCATAGGGCGTAAAGTGGACTGTTTTGCCATTCAACTCCTGAATGAAAGTGTCCTTTGATTTATTTAGGTGCATTGTCTCACCAGGAATCCAGTAAAGCTCTGCAGGATCGCCTTTTCTGGTCTGGATCACTTCCAGGTGACCGCCACCTATTTCCTCAAAGTCCATAAAAGCTGACAGGATTACTTCGTGAAAACTTTCGAGGGGGTTAGCCTGTATTAAAAACTCCGGCCACTTTTCCTCTGAGATATAGTCACCTTTTTCATCCGTGAGATCAAAACCTAACCCCACCGCTGCAACAGCTTTAAAGTTGATTGCCTTATGGTGATAGGTGTTATCGATGGTTTTGAGAGCTGCCAGGTTTATGGGGTGAGGAACGATACCCTCTTGCTTGATGATGGTCTCTGAAAGCTGTGAACTTGCTTTTTTCACATTGATCAGAGAAGTCCCACTCGTACTGGTATCAGTCAGGGTGATGATCTCTGCTTTTGGGATCGTGTCACTCATGGTTGTGTGCCTCCGTGATAGAATTATTGATCATGTAGCAAGGTAGACACCCCACGAAATCCACTATCCGATGAATTGGTCAGGGATAATGATAATGATAGATATGACCCTCATCTTCTTTTGAGGGGTCGGAAAGGTGGGAAATTCCCACCATGACAACAAAACTCAAAGACCTCACCGTGGAATTCATCTCGATAGTGCCAAATGGTGCGAATCGCAAAGAGATCATTTACAAGAACGAAAACGGTATACAAACCCTCCAGCTCCCCATCCTGAAAACAGATGAAGACCAGCACATGGTCTATGGAATCGTCTATGCCCCAGGTACCCCGGAAGATGCTGACACACAGGGTGATTTCATGGAAGCAGAAGAAATCCGCAAATCGGCCTTCGAGTTCATGTCCCAGGCAAGAATCCACAATGTGGATTCAGATCACGATTTCGAAGCAGGAAAGGGCTATGTCGCTGAATCCTGGATCACAAAAGCAGACGGTGATCTGAAAGACCCACTATTCCCCGAAGAGCCGGAGGGCTCCTGGGCAGTTGGGATTTACGTCTCTGATGATGAGGTCTGGGAAGGTGTCAAATCAGGAGAACTCAACGGGCTTTCCATGGCAGGTGCCGGTGTCCGTGAAACTGTGGAGAAGAAGATGAATTGGATAGAGAAAGCCCAAGAACTGATCAAAGGTGTGAAGGACAATTATTCTCGGAGAAAGCTCTGGGATTTGGTCTATGCCTTTACTGATGCCGTTTGGGATGTAATGAACGACGAAGAAATCACGGATAAGAAGGAAGCTATCAAGTCTCAGGTAACTGAGTTCACAGCTCTCCTTGATGCCGAAGTTCTCAAATCCACCGTTGGAAAAGGAAACATTCAAAATTTAATAAAGGCTCATGAGGCACTTGGAAGTCTCCTGGGTGGAACCACTGATCAAGAAGAGGAGATCGAAAAAATGACTGATAAAACCGTAGAGACTCCTTCTCAGGTAGCCACTGAGGAGCAGGTCGAAAAAACTAAGGGGACTCCCGAAGTAAAAAAGTCTGAAGACATCGCAACCATTGTGAAGTCTGCAGTTACCGAGGCCGTCAAGCCCCTGGAAGACCGGATCGCCAAGCTGGAAGGCTCACCGGCTACTGAGAAAACCTCTGAAGAGGTCAATAAGTCTGAGGACGACATTCCTCACACAATGTTTCTCGGTTAAGCAACCCTGAATTAGAAATCCAAGAGGAATCAATATCATGACTGTAAAAGAATTCTTAACTGCCGTTCAGAAGGGTGCAATCACCACCTCTGTCGGTGGACAAATGTCCGCCCAGGATGCAGATGCTTTCATCAACCTGGTAAAGGAAAACAACCCGATGTATGGCTCGGAAGTCCGTGTCATCCCCATGAGCTCATCTGAAAAGAAGATCGAGATCATCGACCTTGCCTCTCGCATCATGCGAGGCGGTGTTGAGGGAGTTGCTCCCAGTGATACTTTCTCACCCACAATTTCACAACGTAGCCTGGCCTGGAAAGAGGTCATCCTGCCTTATGATGTGACCTTTGATTTTCTGGAAGAGAACATCGAGGCACAGTCTGCCGATGCCCTTCTACAGGGCATGTTTTCAACCCAATTCGGTAACGACCAGCTGGACCTTTCTATCAATGGTGACGAGTCTCTGGCCGAGACCATCACAGACACTACTCCTGCAGATGGATCTGATGATACCACCGGTCTCACTCAGAACGATCACACATTCCTGCGTATCAACGATGGTTGGGTGAAGAAGCTCAAGGCAGATGGTGTAAGTCATACTGCTGTATTGAGCGATTCCACAACCCGAGATTACAAAGGGATCATCTTTCCTGCTTTGATCGATAACCTGCCTGAGAAGTATCAGCGTGATCTATCCAAGCTGAGTTTCTTTGTGAATCCAGCTATGGAACGTGCCTACCGTCGCCAACTTTCCGCACGTGAAACGGCACTTGCCGATGCCATTCTGACCGAAGGTCGTCGGGTCCGGTTTGAAGGAATCGATATCGTTCCCATGCCAGGCTGGCCTTCTCTAGCCCCTGTGCTTACCGCCAAGCTGAACCTTGCTGTAGGTATTGGTCGTCAGGTCCGTGTTGGTCGCCAGATTCAGGAGCGGAAACGTCTCATCGAGTACACCATTACTGCGAAAACTGATGCTGAATATGCCGTAGGCGATCAGATCAGCTACACAGTTCTAACAACCTAATTCATCCTACCTCCGGTTGATTAAAGGGGGGAGAGTCGTGAACTCCCCCCTGCCAACCGGCGGATCACATTTCAGTAACCAATATTGGAGGTACACATGTCTGAAACAAAACAAACTACTACAGGCCAAGAGAATACAACGCCTGAAAAGGCGAAGGCTCCCGAGAAAGCCCCTGAGACCCCCAAGGCAACGCCAAAAAAGAAGGCTCCCAAAGTACTCGCCAAAGTTCTGGTGGGTAAAAATGAGCTGATGCTCGTTGGTAAAGGGAAAAAGGTGTTCAAAGGTCGCAAGGTCGATTTCACTACGGTAGAGTGGAAGGCACTGCCTCAGTATTACAAGGATCTTTTCACTGACTACGTGGCTCCCAAAGAGGGCTGATTCTAATCCATGTTTGCAACTGAAGCTACAGTCATCACCGAAGGCAATCTGACCGGCTTAGATGAGTCCATTATCACACCTCACCTGATAAAAGGTGAGCGTGATCTCAAAAAGCTGGTACCGATTGCCACACTTGACCTTATCAATGGGCCAACTGACCCATTTGATGAAGTAGATAGTCAGGTGGTGACTGCTGCTGAATCTCTTATTGTTCTGGGATATGCACTCCCTTCTCTGGTCAACCTGGCCGGTAAAGACGGAGGACTCACTCGAACCCAGGGAATGGGCGATACACAGACGGTCTATGTGAGCCATCGAGAAGCTATGTCAATGGCAAAGAACTATCGAGATCAGGCAGTTCGATTGCTGAGTCCCTACATGGAAACCCAGCCAGATGGCTCCGTGAGTGCCGGAGGTTTTGATCTGTGGGAAGTGTGAAGCTCAAAGTGACTGATAAACCAGCTATCCTGGATGCCAAGGTGTCCTTCCTGGTAGCAAAAGACCTGGATCGACTAACCAATCGTGAAGGCAGTCTGCTGGTAGGCAAGGTCAAGAAAAAGATCACCTCGATGGGAAAAGTCGACCAAGGAGACCTCCGCAAATCTATCTCTTACGAGACCAGACGAAATGGCCCCCGCAATGAACTGCTCATCGGTCCCAATGTGAAGCACGCAATCTTCGTTCACGAAGGTACAAAACCTCACTGGGCACCTCTTGGCGCATTGTTGTTGTGGGCTAAAAGAGTACACCCGGACCTAAACCCAGTTCAACTCACTCTCTTCGCAAAAAGAGTTCAGTTCAAAATTGCCAGAAAGGGCACAGAAGCACATCCGTTCTTGACAGATGTATTCGAAGAAGAAGCCCCAAAAATAAGAAAGAGATTCAATTCAGGGGTCCATAATATTTTCCAGAACCGCTTTGGACTTGAGATAGGTGGAAACGCATGACAATAAATGATTACTTGGTGCTCATAGTAGCACTCATACAGGCAAACCTAGCGGCTCTAGGGCTGGATGCGGTTCACGACCACAATGATTTGTCAGACAAAAGGCTGGACGGGAACGAGGCTTTCATTGAGCTGGAATCCCAGGAGTTCGAATCCACCGAGGAGGATCGTTTCGCACTTGAGGTGTTAGCTCTCTTCCCTCATAGCAAAAAGACGACCCGATCCGTAACCCGGGCTAAGGGAGTGGCCTTTGTTGAGAAATTCAAAGAATTGATCTGGACTGACCTTGGTCACCAGGATTATCCACCGGACATAAAAGCCAATTTTGGTTTTGCAAACGTGAATGGCACTCGTGTGTTCGGTGTGAGCTGTGTTTTAACCGTTACGATATAAAGCAAAGGAGCTGAGATCATGCTGAGTAAAGACAAAATTTTAAATGGACCGTTCGAATTTGAGCTGTTCACTGATGTACCTGCATCGGTCATCGCATTCACAGGGTTGAAAAAGGACTCTGTGAAGTTCGATGTGGAAACAGAGGAATACTCTGATGATATAGAAGACGGAAGCAAAGATCAGGGTATCTATGGCCGGAATGCGGTTTGTGAATTAACCATTTCTGAGCTTGACCCTACTGATTTGGCTTCCATTGAAGGTGGAACTGTGGACAATGCTGAGATTCGTTTTACAGCGAAGGGTAAGAAGGTCACCCTGCCGTCTATGGATTCCATTTCTGTCTCGGTCGAGAATTTCAAAACCAAGATCAAGATTCGGAAGTCTTTGGCTATTGGACAGGCATTAACTGATGCCTTCACTATCGCTGCTATCTAGCGAGTAGCATATATGTCACCTGTCAGAGGTAAAAAGAAGGGGAAACCTTCAGTTTCACTTAACCAATCCAGAAGGGTCATGATGTATACGCCTGATGGTACACTAATCTCAGTACTCCGCAAAAAGATTGGTGTGAAACTACAGCAAGGTTTTTCCTTTGCAGACAGAGACACACGAAAAGCAGATCAAGCAAAAAGGTCCCTCAAGAAATGACACTTGAAGAGCGCAGACAATTGGAAGTCCTGACGGGTGCTGTTAATGATCTCAATGTCAAGGTTACCCAAGGGCTGACTGAACTTAAAACGGAGCTGAAGTCATACCCCCAGGTGAAAGATCAGGTATTTTCAAATAAAGACCGGATCACAGAGCTAAAAACTGCGGGGGTCGTTACCGTTGGGATCATGACCCTATTAATCACGGCTGTGGGAGCAATTGCAGCCATTTACTAAGCGAGGTTTACAATGAAAAAGCGTATCAGTATGATTTTCCTGCTGTCTATCATCCTCCTGCTGGGGAGCTTTTCCTCTTTAGCGGGTCAAGACTCCCAGCTCCGCCCGAAAAAGGAACTCAACTCTGAATTTGTCCTGGACGCTCAAGCTCCCGTTGTGTCGGAAATCCAAGTCCAGGAAGAGACTGGGAGCATTATTCAAGACTTAGAGGAGGTGGATCCTCTTGGTGACTGGCTCAGTCAGTTTGCCTGGTACCAGAAAATTGAACGCCTCCTCCCTGGTCTGATCCTGATCGGATTACTGCTGGGTAAGGTGGCGAAATATACCCCCGGAAAACAGGACGATCTGATCACCGGTGCGATCGTATTGCTTGCACGACTACTGCAAAGGAAAAAGCCAGCAAAATGAAGCGATTCCACCTCCATCGGGTAAGCAGTAGCAGTAAGGTTACTATGGGAGCTCTGGTCCACCAGGGCATTCCATTGTTAACGATCCTGGAGCGACCATGGGTGTTCAATAAGCCATTCGAGAGCTGTGCGCCTCCTGGTACATATATCTGCAAGCGATACGTTTCAAAGAAGTATCCACTTGAAGCTCTGGCCTGGATTGTCAAGGACGTTCCTGGCCGGACCAATATGCTGATCCATGCAGGAAATACAGTCAAAGATTCCAAAGGATGCACACTTCCTGGGATCAGTTATGGAGAGTTGGAAGGTGAGCCCGCAGTCCTGAATAGTCGTGAAGCACTCAGGAGGCTTAACCAGATTACCGGCGGAGAACCATTTGAACTTGTAATTCACGGAAATTGAAAGGAGAAGCTGAATGCCTCCCTCATCGAAAACCGTCCACGTTTATCAGGACACTACTCTTAAAGCCTCCCCCTCGGTAGACCAGACAACCGGTGCCTGGGACGCTGGAAGCATTTCATTCTCATCAGGTGATCATGCTCTCAAAGCAAGGGCTGAGGACCAGGCTGGCAATTTTTCGAGCTATACGCAGAAAAATGTCCGGTTCGGGGATACCAATGTGCCGACCACTCCGGATTTGCTGGATGATTCCGGTGAAAGCTCCACTGACAATGTTACAAATGACGATACGCCAAGGATCAAAGGGGAACTCACTCTTCCAATCCCCTCTGGTGCTGCTGCCGTTGCTTCACAGTCAGTTTCTAAACTATGGTTAGAGCATTCTACTGACAATACAAACTGGACGACATTGTTTAAGGAAGTCCCCGCTTTTGATGGGGTTAACAAATTTGACCACACATTCCAGATCGCTACGGCATTATCCGATGGTGATCATTATTTCACCGTCAGGTGGGAGGATGCTCTTTCTGGAGTGTCGGCTCGTTCAGCGAGTCTTCTTGTTACCGTGGATACCCAGGCTCCGGATGTGCCTTCCATCACCAGTGTTGCGGATGGACAGATATTCATCGGAACCTCAATTCCTGTTTCCGGATCAGCCACTTAAGGGTGACCCAAACCGTAACGGAAGTAACTCGGGGAGGGGAAGCGTCTCCTCCCCTTTTCATAATAGGGTGGAACTTGCATGTCTTTTCAATCCATTGACCTTGGGACCCAGGGAACACAATCGGGAGATACAATCCGGAACGCCTTTGATAAGGTGAATTCGAATTTTATAGATACTCAATCCCAGATTAACGGGAAAGCTGATGCTGGGCATGTGCATGATTCTCGATATTACACCCAGAGTCAAATTGATGCCGGTTTCCTTCCATTATCAGGTGGTATACTCAGTGGTCCCTTTAAAGTAAATGTTAGCGTTGGTGGAGATGGTGGCTGGGATGAAGGCATCATCATCGACAATATAGGGGCTGATGGGGAAGCAGCCTTGGCCTGGCGACAATCGGAGATGGGTTCCAACTACTGGATTGGAGGAGTTAACCAATCTCCAAACTGGAAACTTGCCTATGGGACCTCTTTCACCGATGGCCAGACAAAACTGGAACTCGCCACAGATGGGTCATTTCTAAAACTCTTAGGAAATCCGTTAGCGACTCAGCTCTGGGTATCCCAGAACTATTCACCCTCTCACAGTCACCCTTATCGATCTGATTCTTGGATTCCAACGAAGGTAGATATTGAATCCGTGTTGACGGGATCTATCTCATCACACTCTCACACATATCTTCCTCTTTGGGGTGGAACCCTGACGGGGTTGCTTAACTCCATTCCCGGAAATTCAATAGGACTTTTCCAACACCAAGGGAAAAATTCATCAGGACAGACTACGAATATCATCAGTTTTGGTGGGGCACAGGCGCTTGGAATCTCTGGAGCAACAGATAGATATGAACATGGATTCCTAATAAACACTGGGGCTCTTCCTCGTAATTTCTTTATCAAAGCCACATCAGGTAAGGTCAATCTGGTCACGGATCAGCTCACACTGCAGGATTTGAATACTGACACATCAGGAGGATATTACCTCGTCCAGGCTGGGACATCAAAAATATATAGACGGGGGCAGGCTGATGTCCTAGCTGACATTGGCGGAGCTCCTGCTCACACCCACCCGTATCGCTCTGATACATGGGTTCCTTCTTGGAGCGATGTAACTGGGAAGCCGTCCACATTTACTCCTTCAGCTCACACTCACCCAATCAGCGAGGTGACAAATCTTCAGACCTCCCTCAACGGGAAGTTGGGCTCCACTGCTCAAGCTGTGGATTCTGCTATGCTGGAGGGAAAGACATTGGCCGAGGTGGATACTCGCTATCGCTCAAGCACATGGGTCCCAGGATGGACTGATATCACAGGTAAGCCTTCGACCTTTACTCCATCAGCTCATAGCCACACTTTGTCAGAGATCAGCAACTCTGAGACCGGCGGTGAAATCATTGTAGCAGACGGAACAGGTGGATTAATCGGTTCTGGAAAGCTGGCAGATGGATTATTCATGTTGGACGATCCGCTATCTGATATTTCAGATGTAACAATCTCAGCCATTGCTTCTGGCGAGATATTAAAGTGGAGTGGAACAGCCTGGATCAATCAGACATTATCAGAAGCTGGGATTGCCCCAACTTCTCACACTCACAGCTACCTGCCTCTCGGCGGGGGGACTGTCTCAGGAGCCACGACATTCTCCAATGCGTCATTTGCCCTTTCTGGAATTGGACTTGGTTCAGGCGATGTCCTTGTACGAGATGGAAATTATGTCAAGAGAAGAACAGCAGCAAACATCCTAAAAGATGCTAAGGGTGTCCCTTCCTCTGATGGTTCAATCAAAGATTTGTCCTTCGATGCAAATAATGGAGAGCTTATTGTGACATACTCTGATGGAACTAACTGGTCATCAGGTAAGATTTTCACCAAGGTTTGATGACCATGAGCGATACTTACAGAGTAAATCTATATCTCCAGCTCGGAATCAACCCTGATCCTGAAACAGATACACTTCTGGGAACAGACCTATCATTTCCTTCGCTCCAATACGATATCATCATTGCTTCCCTTCCTGAAGGCAGACACACGATTTATTCTGTGGCTTACGATTTAGCAGGTAATCAATCGAATATCGATGACAAGGACATCGGCAGCCTTCCAAATCCCATGAAAGTGTCTGGATTGGTTGACTGGCAACTGGGAGAATTGCACCAGATGCAGATAGGGGTATTTAGCTCGTGAAAAACCCTTACGAAATTCTTACTCTTAATATCTACGAGATGGTTGGGGCATCACCGGATCCATTAACAGACACATTGGTCGATTCAGTTCAGATTCTTCCACATCAATCCACATCCTGGGATATGGGAACTGAAATATTTCCCATAGGAACCCATAGTATCTATTCAGTCTGGACAGATCGGATTGGGAATGTCAGTGATCCCTCACAAGTGATCAGTTTCGAGGTGCAATAATGGCTCGGCAAATCGTAAAGACACAGTCTGAAATTCTCTGGAGCTTTGATAACCACGAGATCATTTACAAAGAAGGCGTGGTCGAGCTCTCCTTCATCATGAAGAATCCCAGGGGATACAAAGCTAGTCTAGCCAGCTTCCAGTTCTATAATGACTATGCTTCAGAGTGGGTACCGGCATCGCTGGATGCAGTCCAATACGTTTCATTGGGTGGATTCCCTCTTTCTGGAAAGTTTGAGAAGGTCATTATCCGGTGGGACTGCGCCTCTGACCTTAGAATCATGAAAGCTTTTCAAAATGTCCGATTCGCAGTTGCCTTTAACGATCGTGAGGAGCTGGTTGGGACGGAAACCGAACTAAGAGAATACACTATTCCCGAAGTTGATTTCACAATCCAAGATGAACCAAGAGTCATCCGACCGCACTCCAATGACCCATATTTGATCTTCGAGTTTCTGAATCCGAAATCAATCCGTGATGCTCTTCTTCATTTCAAGCTTGAGGTTGATACCGTTGATACGTTCGATTCACAGAACCTGGTTTCATTCAGCTCATTTGATGATCAAACAGGCTGGCAGTACGTCCTTAATGGTGCCTGGACAGCCTTGCCCTCAGAAGGACTATCAGGCTTGCAGTTCTGGAAGTTCAAGTTCGAAGATGCGTCCCTAACAGCTCTCACGGGAGGGGACTACTATTTCAGGATCACACCGGTCCTTTCGCAAATCCAAGTTCACATTTCATCGATAGCAGATGGACAAGTTTTTCAAACCACGACTATTCCAGTGAATGGTTCCGTGGTAATTCTGGATTAATACAGGAGGTAGATACATGGACAAATCCGATTTCAACGAAGTGAAGGAATACAACCTGCAGGGTGTACCCGTGTGGCAGCATGAGCTTACAATCGGCCAAGATATCAAACTCGCCGAACTGGTCTCAAAACTTGGGGATGTTGACTGGAAGAATCTGAAAGCCGTTCTCTCAGCATTGCAGAAAGATGCCCTCTTGGGTGATTTTCTGGAAGTGATTCTGGAAGGCGAAGTCTCAAAGATTGATCCACTCAAAATAACCAACTCTCAAGTCTCGGAGGTGGCTCAGGATTTTTTCGAATTAAACGGCACAGGGATCGAGAGCTTCAAGAGTTTATTCAATCGAGTGGTATCGATACCGGAGGTTCCGGAGGAGCGGACAGAGAGCTAAATGATTTTTTGAGCGAGCTTGGTGAAGAACCGGATGAGGTTGAGACTCTCCAAAACCTGGTCTATTCCCATGCTGAAGGTGATCCGATAAAGGGCAGACAGATGATGAAATTAATGACTACTCTGGAATTACTGAAATGGAATGAGATAGCCGGAAGGTTCAATAATGGCTCTTGATAATACTCTCGTCCTGCGAATCATCACTGACATCGAGGACATGGCCAACGACCTCAAGCGACTTGGTGTTCGTGTTGATCAATTCACTACCAAGGCTGAAAAACAGGTCGATTCTCTGGGGACAAAATTTGCCAAGTTTGGATTAGCTATTCAGGGTGCCAAAGAAATGGTCATGGTAGCGACACGAACTGTGGAACAGTTCATCAACCCTGCAGCGAGACTCCAGGAAGCTATGCTTGGAGTCCAGAAAACTACTGGGCTTACCAATTCTGAGCTTAAAACCCTTGAAGGCCGTCTAGTCACATTATCTATTGCCACAGGGCAACCGGCTGAGGATTTGGCTTTAATTGCTGAGAAAGCTGGTCAGCTCGGAATTAAAGGGGTAGATAACCTTAACGCTTTTACCCAGACAGTCTCCAAAATGGTCAAGACAACAGACCTTTCAGTCGAAGAATCTGCTTCCAGGATGGCCCAGCTTGCAAACGTATATCGGCAACCCATTTCCCAAGTTGAACGCATTGGAGACGTGATCAATGAACTCTCAAATAACACATCCGCAAGTGCTCGGGATATTGTTGAGGGCGTTCGTCGAATTGGTCGTTCCGGTGAGGAGTTAGGTTTTTCCTTCTCAGACATGGCAGGGATATCTGCTACCCTGAAAGAGATGGGTATCGATGCTGAACGGGGCGGAACCGCTGTCCGTAATGTTATGATCCGTCTGCAGACCCAATCCGACCGTATTGCCAAAACTATGGGTATTAGCTCTAGGGAATGGAAATCCATGGTGTCTGAGGATGGGAGAAAAGCACTCCTGGCCTATCTGGAAGCACTTTCCCAAATGGACCAAGTGGCCAAGTCTGAGGCAATTTCAAAAACTTTCGGCCAAGAAGGCTTTCTAGCAGTCAATTCTCTCGCTGGCTCTGTTAGCATGCTTACAAAAAACATGGCAATGGCCAATGAGCAGTTTCGTACTGGTGGCTCCCTGAATGCTGAATTTAACAACATGATGCAGGGTATGACTGCCCAGGCTTCTCGATTCGGACAGGGTGTAAAAGCCATCCTGATCGGTTGGGGTAACGAGGCACTTCCTTACCTCACACAAGCGTTCAAGTGGCTGGCAGATAACGTTCATCGCTCGGGTGAAGCAATCCTATGGGCCTGGAATATCCTCCGGCCATTTGCTTACGCTGTTGCCTCATATCTGGTGATCGAAAAGTCCTGGATTGCTTTTCAGAAGCTCCGTGTTCTTTGGACACAGCGAGCTACAATTGCTCAAAAGGGCTTGAATTTTGCCATGAAGATGAACCCTATCGGACTCATTGTAAGTGCCATTGCGTTAGCGGTTGGTGCTTTTCAGTCCTTCGGCGGGAACATGGGGAAGCTCAAGGCAATATTCGTGGCTTTATGGGCGACAATCAAAGATTTTGGGCATAACTTTACCTCTATTTTTAACATCATGTGGGTCTCATCCACTTCTGTATTCCGAGGGATTTATTATGTGATCAGGGAGTTTGCTACACGTTTCACCGAGATTTTTGGCAGTATTGGTGACATTGCAGCTGGTTTCTGGAAGATCATTACTGGAGACTTTGAAGAAGGGTGGGCCAAGATGAAATCTGGAGCCAGGAACCTTGCATCTTCGTTGGGAGATGGATTCAAAGAAGGTCTCGGACAGCTTGGTGAGGATTATGTCGAAGCGGTTAACCAGCTTGATTTTTCTGAGTCTGGGAAAGCCTGGCATGATGTAGGATTCATGTCCTGGTTTAAAGTGAAGGAGGGCATCGAAGAAGCAGCAGAAGTCAATCCACCCAATATCGAGCTTCCCGACCTTACAGATGATACCGGTGAAGGGAATATGCCAGAACCTGAGTTTGGTCCTTGGGGTAAGAAGCTGGATGAATTCGGAATCAATGTTCAGAGTTTCTCAGCTTCTGCAAGAGATGCATTTATGTCAATTGGTTCAAGTGCAATGTCAATGGGGAAAATGATCCAGGGAGCTCTCAACCAGGCATCAAAATACTTCTTGGAGTATATTTGGAAGAACTACATCGCCGAAAAATTTATCAGACAGAAAGAGCAGGTTGAAGATGCTGCAGCAACGGCTACTACGGTTGCGAACTCCGCTACCAGAACCACAGCAAAAACCGTCGAAGCTGGTACAGGTTTTCTGGCATCGGTATCGTCTATTCCCTTCCCTTTGAATATCGCTCTTATGATTGGAGGGATCGCACTGCTTTTCAAAATGATCTCGGGGATTAAGGGAAAGGCGAAAAAAATTCCGGCAATGGCCACAGGCGGTGCGACTTACGGACCCCAACTCGTGCTTGCCGGTGAAGGTTCCGACCCTGTTGAACTGTTTGCACCACAGAAGGATTTCCTCACGTATGCCCGTGAAACCTTAACACCCAAAATACTGGGGCAAAGCAAGGCGAATACAGCGCAACCAACCCTTATGGAAGGGGTAAAGGAACGATTAGATAAGCTAATTGGTTTGGTCTCTGTAGAGTCCAAAACGGTAGTCCGAGGTAGAGATATACATCTCATCCAAAACAGAATGCAGCGAGGACGTCTGTGAGCTTACAGGTGATCATAAATGGAACAGACCGAACCCGATTTATTCAGAAGGAAGGATTCCCAGATGCTTTCGAGGAATCCCTAAAAGGTGAAGGACACAATGAGTACCAGGTGAAAGAATTTGATTTGCCACTTCGGACTCATGGGTGGTCTGTTTCAGAGGATCATGAAGTCATTATCCGGATCCGTGAAACCGGTGAGCAACTGCTAAAGGGGCGTGTGGATTCAATTGACAACGCTCTTTCTGATGTGATCACAGCAACCATCTACCCAGAAGCAATTGTGCTGAAAGACACCAAGGTTGGCTTAAAGAAGAACTTGAATGACTCTTCCTGGTCTGAAGGTGACCCTGAAAATGAAGATGATGATATCGTTCAAGACTTCAAAACAGACGGCATTGAGGATGTACGAACCGTCCTTTCAAAAGTTCTGCAGGACGTTAACCGGCAAAAAGGTACATCATTCTGGATCGATACTGAGAGTTGTCCTGATCCTCCCAGTGAACACTCCTCAAGAAACCGCTTCATTGGTTCTGAACTCATGGCCGTGGAGAAGGAGGGCATCATTGGGATGCTTCTGGATGTGCTGACAGGTGGTTTCGGAGATAATTTTGATGATTCGGTATATTTCCGATATAACGGTGAGAATCTGTTCCTGGTGCACCACGATGGCGGTTTCCACCGCAGGAAAATCCTAAGCGAAGGACAGTGGGTTAACGTCTCCTTTTCCAAGACATGGAAAATACTCGGCACTGAGTTTGGTTTCAACTTCGGCAGGATAAAGGTTCCCTCTGAAGATGTCTACATCCCTGTTCCTTCAATGATATCACGTTATTACCTGTGCCAGGGTGGAGGTCTCGATCTTCAGCAAGAATCTACATATTTCCCTGTATGGCCGTTTAACCAGTCCAAGCCAAGTGAGGCATTCATGGGGCCGGAACTTGAGGATGTAAATTCTGAGAACCTATGGAATGTGGATCGCAGAGCTGAATCATACTGCGACGAAAATGCGCTCTATGGTCCGCTTGTTCAGATGGCAATGGATACAGATTCCCGAAATACATACATGCGTTTGGAGGCTCGTCGCCAGAACCGCCTGCGCAGGACCGCATTTATCCTGGTCTTTGAAACAGCTTTCGACTTCAACTACGCAGCTCACTATAGAAACTCATCTGCCATGGATGTTATCAAGGATTTGGCAACGGTTACGGATCGTTGGCTTTTTGTTGACGGTGATTCTAGGCTTTGGTTTTTGCCTAGAGGCTCTGGTGTTAGCACTGTGGATATTCCCCGCAAACAAATCCTGTCTTTGAAAAAGAAGACAACCAAGATCGATGACTTGAACTTCGAACTGAACCGCTATGAGGAAGATGGCGATGGTCGAGTTAATAGTCACGGCTTAAAGCTCCGGAAGAACGAGTTCGAGGGTATCAAACGTATTCTAAAGGACCGTTATGAGGACAAGACAGTCGTCTCATACGAACTGGAGGTATTAAACCCGTCCAGCGACATACAGTTGATGCGGGAATTATCAATTGATGGAAATGAGGGATACGGAACTATCATAGAACGTGGGAAAGGCTTCCTCGAGGACATTGTGACGATAAGGACTGAAAAATATGTATAGAGGTTCTGGCCCACCTTCATTTCGATGGAATAGACAGGTTTGGCAACTCCCCAGAGTGTTGCGTGACGAGCGTAAAGAGGAATACAAACCCTTGTCAAAGATTTATGAGAACATCGATGAAGAGCTGATCCCTGGAGAACCCCGGTTCCGGTTCCAGGGTGAGTATAAGTTTGCACCTATGGAATCATCTCTGGTGGATGTCCTCATCACCATCTACAACAGAGGTGGAACCATTCGCTGGATCCCACACTCTGACTTTCCCGTAGTGGCGTATGATGTAATCCTTGAGAATGTCTCACCTGAACCGAAAGATGGTCTCAGCATGCTGGATAAGGTGGAACTCAAAGTAAAATCGAAAAAGCCGGTCAAAAAGATTCCGACCGTTGACAATATGCTGGGCTGTGTCCTGCTAAACAGAATCTGCGTGATCAATAATACTTAAGTGAGGTGAATAATGGCTGGAAGATTACCATTTGGAATATTTGGACAAGGGACGGATGAACTGATTGCCGGACTCGAAGTGACTATCAAACGTGATTCTGATAATGCTGTAGTGGCAAGAACCCACAACCCCGGTGGTGGTGAGCAACAAATCGAGGATAATAACGACGGGATGTACTATGTTGACGATCTTCCTACTGATACGTATTCGGTTTTTGTTGGAAGTGATCTGGTACCACAGGATGAACTCAGTCACATTTTCCACCCGGGGGATGAAATCAAAACCCATATCAATGATGCGTCCAAACACCGGATCATTAATGATGCAGGCTCCGAAGCAACTGACCTGTGGTCTGCTCAGAAAATTGTCCAAGAGTTATCTAGCAAAGCATCAGCATCACACACCCATGCAGGTGTCTATGCGACCGCAGGGCACAACCATGATGCAGACTATCTGGGTCTTGCCGAAGCATTTGCAACCACTCCGTTGGCACAAGGACAAGATGTTATTAATTTCTTAGTCCAGACTGCGAACTTCTCCATGGATGTCTCTGATGGATACCGGCTGAAACTCAATCAGTCCTTTTCGGATGAATCAATCCTCACCAGTAATGCCTCACTTTGTAACAACATGGAAGCCCTTCAGTCAGCAATTCTTAATCAGATAACTGATATTCTGCAGATCAACCCCAGAGCTTATCACCTTGATGCCGTTCTCGCCAATGAGGGGAAGGTGTATTATTTGAAAAATACTGTGGCTGCATCACCGAAAAGCTATGGTGTTTATATGATCATGGCACATCCTGATGGTGGATACTCTCAGGTTGAGATTGCTAAACTCTCGGAGACTGCTCAATAGTTCTCCTTCATGTCCTGTTGCTTCTAATTCAGGTGAGCATTAAACATTTCTGTTACACATTGTTTATATTGATATTATGAGCTGTATTGACTTGCATAGCGTTTTTCCTGATTGCACATTCACCCCAGCATGACGAAGGAAACCACAAAAAGGATAAACAAAATGAGCAAGACAAGCACCCCAACAAAGATTTTGAGAAATCACCCCATGTGGCATCAGGCAGATTATGACTACCTGAGCAAGAAGGGTTACACAAACAAAGAAATCAAAGCATTCTGGGACAGAGACCATGCACAGGGTTGTACACCGGTTACCCATGAAAAATCAGTCTTTGACCTGGTTGGATATTTAACCGGAAGCATGAAATGAGAGAGGGGATCGAAATGAAGCAAAGCATTGACCTCCCTGATGAACTCAACCCACAGTACATGTTTCAAACAACCGCTATTAAGCTCCTCTCCCAGATTGCAAAGGGGGAAATCGACGCCGTTGATCTGGCTAAGCGAGAGCTGGCTTCCCAGGGAAGAGACATTAATGGAGTCTGGGTCGGATTTGGAAAAGCTGTGGAGCTTCTAAGAATCTCCTGACTTCGTCATGCAAAACAAGTCAGTAGCCCCCGGTGTCAAACCCGGGGGCTAATTGTTTCTTAAACCCCATTGACACACCCTGCATAATAATTCAGTCATAGTGTATCAAAATAGTATCAAAGAATATGGCTTGTGATGTCACTATTTGTCCATTTCAGGTAAACACTAATCACTGGCAGGAAACGAAAAACCCCTTGAATTACAAGGGGTTTAGGTGGTGGGCCCACAGGGACTTGAACCCAGAACCGACGGATTATGAGTCCGGCGCTCTAACCAATTGAGCTATGGGCCCGATTTTATTGAAGGCAGAATAGCGAATATCCAATCGCCAGCGGAGAAGGGGTTCTGCATTCAGTAATTTTCTAAAAAGCCAAACAAAATAGTCACGAGCTAAGCACATCCAAAAGCTATTGTAATCTGAGCGTGAATTGGAGACCTGATCCAGCCATTATGACCGGATTTTTCCGATTGCTAACCCAGTAACGATTCAGACCTTACTTTTTGATGATGATTGGGCTTTCCCCAAACACTTCCAGGCTTTCGGAACAATATTTGTACAAGATTTTTTAATAATGTCATGTAATTATGAGACTGATCTTTGATCTAGTTCACAGGAATTACTGAGAAAAGGCTTATCCTGTAGCACTATTTAAGTTTCAAGCATACCAAAGGGTTTAATAAACCCAACGAGAGGGGATCCACACATGAGAACTGTAGCCAATTTTTTAATTGCTTGTTTACTCCCATGGGCAGCACTTGTTGCTCAAACTGATATCGGCGGAACCATTGAGACCGATTCCACCCTGACTTTAACCAATAGTCCCTATACGGTCATCACCAATCTCACTATCGTAGCTGGTAAAACCCTCACCATAGAGGCCGGCGTCACGCTTAAGTTTAATTCTGGCCGGATCCTGTACGTCTTTGGAACCCTAAATGCTGCAGAAGTCACCTTCACCTCCTCCCAGGAAACACCTACACCAGGATATTGGGGCTATCTTCAGATCGGCGACAGTAATGATCCGGGAACGGCTACGCTCACTGATTGTGAATATCAATATGGACAAACCCTCTGGATCGAAAATGGGTCCCTGACCCTGGATGGTACCGATCTGAGCAACCTGTCTCAAACTGGAATCCGGGTCAGAAATGGCTCGACCCTGACCATGTCAGACGGACAATTGACCGGTGCGGGTAGCGCTGAGGGGATCGATATCTATAGCGGCTCACTCGACACACCAGTTTCCCTGACCAATGTGCTCATAAACGATTGGGATTATGGGATCAGAGTAAGTGGTAGTTCCACGGTAACAACTGAAAATCTGGTTGTTAATAATTGTGATTATGGTGTTTCAATTAGCAATGCCGCAGCTACCCTTGACCTGAGCAATACCACCATCAGCGATTGCATCTGGCCCATCCAATACACTGCTCCTGGGACCATAACCGCAAGTGGGACCAACGATCTAAGCGGAAATGGCGGCGCTGCCGTACTGATCAATTTTACCACTCACTCAAATCATTTTACCCTGCCCACCCTGAATATTCCGTACTACTTCAACAATAATTTTACTGTCGATTCAGGTGCCATACTGGAAATCGCCTCGGATAATATTCTGAAATTCAGGTACGGCAACAAACTGAGTGTCGCCGGAACCCTCATTGCCATCGCTGATCCGGGGGAATTCATCTATTTTACCTCTGACCGGGATGATAACTGGGGAGGGGATAGCAATAACGATGGCACCAATACCGCCCCGGCCACCGGCAACTGGTACGGGATCAAGTTTGAAGATTCGAGCCTGGACGCCAGCTCTGTCCTGCGCCGCTGCAAGGTGCGCTATGCCGGCTTCTACAGTAGCGGTGGAATCACCATGCAAACCGCCAGCCCCACCATCGACAGTTGCGACATCTCTTATAATTACTATGGCTTACGTCTCGATGGAGATTCCAATCCATCGTTAAGCAATAATCTCATCGGGTCATCCACCCGGACACCCATCGCCATGTCCTTCGAAGCGGATCCGGTCATGGAGAATAATACCCTATCCTTTGCCGATAACGAATATGATGCCATTGGATTATTAGGCGGTACCCTTACCGCTGATGCAACCCTGTCCATCAGATCGATGACCGATATCCCCAATATGACCTATCTCATGCTCAGTTCCATCACAGTACCTGCTGATCTGTCATTGACTATTAACAAAGGCATCGTCATCAAAGCCATCGGTGCCAATAATATTACTGTGGCCGGAACCTTTATTGCTGATGCCACCGCTGACAGTATGATCACCTTTACCTCTGTCAGGGATGACAATTTTGGAAATCCCGGGGATACTAACAAAGACGGCAGTCAAACCGCCCCCTCGTTGGGAAATATCGGGGGTATCATATTTGAGGCGGGCAGTAACCCCAATTCAGTGATCGATTTCTGTCGCTTTAATTACGGCAGAACCGGCTATGATTATGCCGTTATCGCCATCCGGGATGCCAATCCAACTGTCTCCAACTGTGAAATAAACAACATCTACCGGGCCATCTCCTGTTATCAGGCTGCCCAGCCCACTATTTCAAATAATACCGTCACAAATACCCAACCCACCTATACCCCCTTCGCCATTGAAGTCTCATCGGATCCCGTTTTTTCCGGTAACAGTTTTGTCAACACGGGCCTGGTAGCACTGGGTCTGATCGGTGGTACCCTGAATATTGATGGTGCCATCCATCAGAAGGACCTGGCTGGCTACGAGAACATAACTTATGTTTTACTTAGCAGTCTCACGGTGGGTGATAACAGTGAATTGGTGATTGACCCCGGTGTCATCATCAAAATGAAAAATACACTCCGCATCACTGTAAACGGCGGCCTATACGTGGTAGGTACTCCTGATAATAAGATCATCCTGACATCTTACAAAGATGACAATGTGGGCAACCCCATGGATACCAATGGGGATGGCACGACTACTTTGCCGGCAGCCAGTAATTGGGGTGCTATCTGGTTCAACGATGAAAGCAATGATGTCTTTTCCACCATCTCCCACTGTGAATTACGCTACGGGGGTTACTATAATTCTGGCAGAAGTGGTATTCGAACCACCAACGCCGCGCCAAGTATCAGTCATGTGATCATTGAAAAAAGTGGGGGCTATGGCTTAATGCTGGAAGGGACCTCAGAGCCGGTCATCGATGACCTGTTGATCCAAAACTGCACTTATGACCCGATTGCCATGTCCATCATGGCCAACCCCAGCTTCAGTAACATTACCTTTAATGGAAATGCCAGCCAGGGTCTGCGACTTCTGGAGGGCACCTTGGCTGTAAATGCTACTCTGTCCAAGCGTGACTTGGCCGGGATCAGTAATATCGCCTATATCATCGGGACACTCACCATCAACACCGGTGTGGTGCTGACCATTGATCAGGGAGTGGTACTCAAGATCACCGGTAATATCAATGTCAATGGTGGTCTATCAGCCGTGGGAACCCTGGCGGAGAAGATCGTCTTTACCTCGATCCGGGATGATGCCGCCGGAGGTGATACCAATGATGATGGGAATCTTTCCACACCCAGTGCCGGGAATTGGGGAACCATCAGGTTCAATGCCCAGGGTATGGACAGCATCAATGTACTTAAACACTGCAATATCAGCTATGGAGATGGTATTTATGTTAACAACGCCTATGTGAATATTGATTCCTGTTTGATCCAACAGATCGTGGGGTATGCCGTATCGACGTATGGCACAGCGAATCCAGATATCTCGAATTGTGGAATATACAACGTCATCGGTGGCTATAGCTACGCCTTCGGGATCTTCAATTCTGCGGCTCCTGTGATCAATAACTGTGAGATATTGAACGTGGGACGGGCTCCCATCGTCATGCATATCCTGGCGAATCCCAGCTTCTCAAATAACACGATTGAGAATGTGGGAAAAATTGCCATTGAGGTAGATCCCCAGACCCTCTCTCAAACAGATACAATCCCTAAACGAAATTTTGGCGGATACGAAAACATCACCTATGTACTCAATGGCAATATGACCATTAATTCTGGTACTACGATCACTCTGCCACCAGGAATTGTTTTTAAAGATTATGGATTTTATGTAAATGGTAATATTCAGGTCGAGGGAACTACCGAGGACCCTGTGATCCTGACCGCTCTGGAAGATGATACCTATGGGAATCCCGGTGATACTCAGCAAAATGGAGCCAATGGTTCCGCCTGGGATAGTTACGGTTTTGAATTTACCAATAGCAGTGATGACAACAGTCTTATCGAGAACTGTATTATCAAGTATAAAGTCAGAGGAATCAAATTAAATAGCGCCTCTCCAACCGTGAATTTCACTTTGTTTGCCCACCAGAATCATGGTTTGGAGCTGAATGGCGTCTCACAGCCATCTCTGACTGGCAATACCTTCTCTGACCTGAACTATGCACCCTTGAAATGTTCCATCCTGGCCTATCCAGCTGTCACAAGTGCCAATGTCATCTCCGGAAGTACCTATCGGGGCATTGAGATCAGAAACGAGACCCTCTCTCAAGATGTCACACTGGAGCAACGAAATTTCGCCGGGATCAATAATATCCCCTATCTCTTTGATAATTACACCATCGGTACGGGCGCCGTACTCACCATCTCTCCCGGTGTAGTACTCAAGTTCTATAATGGGGGCAATATGACAGTGAACAAGGGTTTGCTGGCCCTGGGTGGTGCTAGCGCTGACAGCAATATTGTGTTTACCAGTTATAAAGATGATTTTTACGGCGGGGATACCAATGCAGATAGTAGCTACACAGCCCCATATTCCAGCGCCTGGCGTGGGATCATTTTTGGCAACTATTCCTTAGCACCCTATTCCCGATTGAGTCATTGCATCTTCAGATATGCGGGTTATTCCAACTATACCGGAGCGATCAATACCAATAGTGCCAGTCCTACCATCGAGAACTGCTCGTTCAACAATAACGCCCTGGCGATCATCACCAAGGTGACCTCCAACCCAGTGATCAATTACTGTGATTTTAATAACAATGATTATTTCGGTGTCAAGAATGACAACGGCTCGTATACCATTGATGCCACCAATAACTGGTGGGGCGACAATTCCGGCCCCACCCATGCCGATAATCCCGGTGGGACGGGTGATAATGTCTCTGATGGGGTTGATTATTCAGCCTGGCTCACTGAAGATGCCCACAATCCCATCATGGGTGATGTTAGCCTCAATGGCAGCGTCCAGGCTTTTGATGCCGCCTTGATCCTCCAATACGCTGTAAGCACGCTGGTACTTAACGATACCCAGTTAGGCGTAGCCGATGTGAGTTGGAACGGCAGTGTAACGGCATTCGATGCCGCGTACATCCTCCAATATGCAGTGGGTCTCATCCAGGGCTTTCCTGCTGAAGAATTGTATAAGAACACCACCCTGTCTACGCTTGCAGATGCTGGGATTTTTCTAGAAGACTCACAGGGTAATGCGGGTCGCACAGTGAAGGTGCCCCTTACGCTAAACCGGATTGGCGATCTACATGCATTCCAGATCCGTCTAAGCTATGACGCCAGTGTCTTAACCGCGGTTCAGGTAGATCCTGCCACCACCCTGGATGAATTTCAGGTGTTTACCCAGATCGATGACGAGGCAGGAGAGATCCGTTTGGCAGCCGCTGGCAGTGCTGTTCTGTCTGAAGACGGTATCATTGCCAACATCGTCTTCGAATTGAATGCGGATGTGGAGGGTGAACAGGTCACACCCATCACCATTACTCAATTCCTGGCCAATGATACTGACCTGACTCATGGGGCTGTGGCTGCTGAAGTGACCATCCTGGGTCTGCCAACAGAGTATGCCCTGCAACCGGCCTATCCCAATCCGTTCAACCCCAGCACCACTTTCAACTATAGTCTGCCGGTTGAAGCTGATCACCTGCGCATCACGGTGCATGATTTGCTGGGTCGGGAAGTTCAAGTACTGTACAACGGACCAGCAAATGCCGGTCGCCATTCTGCCACTTGGAGCGGTCAGGATCTGAACGGCAAACCAACCGGGAATGGAATCTATTTCATTCGCTTGATGACCAATAATTTTAGGGCGACTCAAAAAATAACCATGATTCGCTGATTCATAGGACGATCCAATATTAACTAACAGTTCTGTAAGGATTAATTCTATGAAAAACATACTTCAACTTTGCCTACCTCTCTTGCTGTTTGGCCTGAGTCTGCAAGCCGAACCCATTGGATTGCGGATACCCGATTCCACAGTCACAGCAGGTGATATTGTGGATATCCCGGTCTATGTGGATTCCAGTCTGGACGGTAGTGCGATCTACGCTTACCGGCTCCAGCTTCAATTTAATGCCGCTAAAATGCAGGTCCTTTCAGCCCAGGCAACTGGCACCGTCACCGAGAACTTTGGTGACCCGACCATCAATACCGGGATTACCGGGAATGTGGTTTTGGCCGGCGCCGGAGCCACCCCCCTTAGTGGGAGCGGTATTCTGTTCTATATTCGCTTTGAAATGCTCCTTTCCGGTGGGACAACACTCGCCTTTACAGGAGCGGAAGAGAATTATTTCAACGAGGGTAGCCCGGAGATCATATTTGACAATGGCTATATCGTCATCGATCCGCTGATCCTGCCCAGTATCAATGTTTATCCCGATAGCCGGACCATGCTGGTCGGGGATTCGCTGCAATTCAGCGTCAGTGGCGCTGGAACGGCACCCTACACCTGGTCTGTCACCGATGAAAGCGTGGCAAGCATCACTGAAGCAGGTCTGCTACACGCAGTTGATCGCGGATTTACCCGGGTAAGGGTGGCGGATGCGGTGGGTCTGTCAGACTCAACAACCGGGTTGGTCGAGGTGTTGAATCTGACCCTCCAGTTACCTGATACCAGTGTTTGGCAGGGAGACACGGTCGATATTCCCATCACCTATCAGGAGTTGTCTGAAATTGACATCCTGTCGGGTCAATTCTACCTGAGTTATTATTCCGATCGTTTTACCGTTCTGGAAGTTATTCAGACCGGCACGCTGCTGGAGGATTTTCCAGCAGTGGTCTTCCATAACAGTGCAGGACGTACAGATCTGGCCTTCGCTGGCAATACGCCCGTTCCCGGAAGTGGAATCCTCATGATCCTGCGGATCCATTCAATACCGGGGAATACAAGCAGTTCTCCCATCTCTTTCAACCAAGTCGTGTTCAATGAGGATATTCTGGCTCAGGTTGACGATGGCTATCTCACCGTGTTGAACCCGCCTGGTCTGGGAATCACACCGACCTATTCCAGTCCCCTGACTGCTGGAGACACCCTGCGCTTCAGTGGGGTTGGTGGTATTCCACCCTATAGTTATGAGACCTCCAACACCGGTGTGGCCAGTATTGATGCTGATGGCTTAATGACCGCCCTCCACAGTGGTTCGGTGTTCGTGACTGTCAGTGATGCCTTTGGGAGCAGCCAGGCCAGTTCAAGTATTCAGATCTACGATACCTGGGTCAGTTTTCCCGATACATCCGCCGTCATTGGTCTCAACTTTGACATGCCGCTAATGATCGACCAGTTGCCGGCTGGTGAGATGATCAACGCCATTGAAGCTACTTTCAGCTATCGCGGTCCTGAGTTGGTATTTATGGAGATCATCAGTGCTGAAACCTTTACTGAGGGCTGGTCCTTCACCCAGGTTATAGATGGGAATATGATCCAAATTGCCGGTGCTGGAACCAACGGTTTTTCACAAGCTGGCACCATTCTCAAACTGCGCTTCATGCTTACAGATGAATATTATATTGGTGAATCAGCTTATGTTCGTATCCAGGAGCTGCTTTTGAATGAGGGCTCACCTCTCGCTCGCACCCGGGATGGCAGCATATTGGGTCTTGAAGCGAATCTGCCACCGGAGATCACATCTCCAGAGTCTGTAATTGCCATTGAGGATGAGCCCTTCGTCTATCAGGCAACAGCCACGGATCCGGAAAGCGACCCGCTAAATTATGCATTTTCAGGGCTACCCGATTGGTTGACCGCCCAAGCGGACTCGGTTTATGGGAGTCCTGGTGAAGGCGTTTTAACCGGTTCATTTCTGCTCAGCGTTTCGGATGGACAAGATCTGGACACCCAGACAGTTTCTATTACGGTAACGCCGGTCAATGATGCACCACAATTGACCTCACCAGATTTTGGCCTGGCGACTGAAGACATCATGTTCGTATACCATGCCGCTGCAACTGATCCGGAAGATTCCACGCTGGCCTTTAGTTTTGAAGCCCTGCCTGCCTGGATGACAGCAGACGCAGATTCAGTTTTGGGGATCCCCTATGAGGGTGCCCAGGATACATCATTCACGACGATCGTTACAGATGGAGCATTGACAGATACACTTCAGGTCAATATCTCTATTCAAGCTGTGAATGATCCACCGGAGCTAACTTCTTCAGATGCAGTTGATGCAACTGAAGATCAATACTTTGTATATCTGGCAACCGCCACTGATCCTGAAGCTGATTCACTCAGCTATGAGTTCTCAGAGTTACCGGATTGGTTAACCGCTGGTGCTGACTCGATTTATGGCAGCCCTGGAGAAGGTACCCTGGAGGCTTCCTTCCAAGTGAGTGTTACAGATGATGAGTTTTTTGATACACTGATGGTGACCATTACAGTGACACCGGTTAATGATCCGCCTGTAATCAATTCTTTAAGCGAGGTAACCGCCCAGGAGGACGTTGTCTTTGGGTATCGGACAACCGCCCTTGATCCTGAAGACTCGACCTTGATCTTCAGTTTTGAGGACTTGCCAAGCTGGTTATTAGCTGCTGCTGATTCCGTCTCTGGTATTCCATTGGAAGGAGCCGTGGATACCAGTTTTACAGCCATCGTCTTTGACGGTGAACTGGGAGATACACTCCTGGTTCAGATCACGGTGGGTTCTAGTAATGATCCTCCGCAGATCGTCATGTTGTCCGACACCACCATGGTGGAAGATGATACCCTTAGGATTGTCTTACAGGCTTTCGATGTTGACAGCGAGATCCTGACCTTTTCGGCCTGGTCTGATACCAACGCCGTGAGTGTCAGGATTGAGGATGACTCAGTTCTGGTCCTGACACCTCTGATAGACTGGTTTGGCCTGGCTGGTGTTCAGGTGGTGGCTAGTGATGGCGAGCTCAGTGATACCACCAGTTTTCAGCTATCCGTAGCTCCGGTAAATGACCCACCAGCGGCTTTTGGACTGAGCTTCCCAGCCGATTCCATCTATAACTCCATTGATACCATCATGGTCTTTGGCTGGACTGTCGCTGTTGATCCAGAGGAGGATCCAGTGTCCTATGGCGTGCAATTCACCACCGCTTCGTATGAGCTGCTCCTGTTCAGCGAGGAGAATTTTCTTGAAATAAACATTCAGGAGCTGGATCTGCCACGGAACGAGTTTATCAGTTGGCGCGTTTTTGCCACGGATACTACTGATACGACCTGGACTCTCATGACCTGGCACTTCCAGGTGGAGGCATCAGTGGGGATCGATCAAGGCCCACTGCTGCCTACGGAATATGTTCTGGATCAGAACTATCCCAACCCCTTCAATCCGTCAACCTCCATTCGGTTTGCGGTTCCAGAGCAAACTCACATCAAGTTGGTGGTTTATGATCTCAGAGGTCGGCAGTTGGTGACCCTGACTGATACTGAATATCAACCGGGTTGGCATATTGTCCGCTGGTCCGGATTGACCGATGCGGGCACTCAGGTGGATACCGGGATTTACCTGGTGAGCTTACGTTCACAGGCATTTAATCAGGTGGTAAAAATGACACTCATGAAATAGGAGCTGTCGATCCTGACCAGCAAACAAGTCTTAGGTCTCATACTTATCACCGGCCTGCTCCAGGCCGGTGGGGTTTGGGCCGACCCCATCGAGCTTAGATTGCCTGACACCAGTGCCGTGGTGGGGGAAATCATCGAGCTGCCAGTGTATGTTGATAGCAGCTTGAGCAGCGAATCTGTTTTAGCCTACCAGTTACAGATCAGCTTCGACGCCACGCTGCTCCAGGTGAACAGTGTATCCGTTAGTGGCTTACTGGGAGAACCCTTTGGTTTACCAGCAGTAAATCTGGAGACGCCGGGACAACTCACGGTGGCGGCTGCTGGTGTCAGTCCACTTGAAGGAAGTGGTGTGTTGGTGGTGATCAGGTTTGAGACACTTCAAGCCGGTGAATCCCCGGTTTTGTTTTGGGATGAGGAAGCAAATTTCTTTAATGAGGGCACACCTGCTTTGCTCCTTATTGATGGCTCCATAGCCATCAGCCCGCTGGTGGCGACGCGAAATCTCCAGCTTGATCCCCCGGGCTTTGTTTTGCACCAGAATTTCCCCAATCCCTTCAATCCCGGCACAACGATCCACTATACCCTAGCAGACCAGGCGGCGATCATGCTCAGCATATTCGATATACAGGGTCGTGAGATTAATAAGCTCTACGAAGGAATCAGAGCACCTGGCAACTACACTGTAAAATGGGATGGCAACGATCAGCAGGGTCATGCTATGAGGAGGGGTGTTTATCTTTGTCGATTACTCGCTGGGAAACAGAGTAAAACCATTCGAATGGTCTATTTGCCATAAAGCAGGTGCGGTTGTTGCGAACCGATCCTGGCCCGATCTCAGCTAAAGTTTCTTCTTCCAGAAATTCCAGTACCAGGTTACCTTTGGATATAAGGTTTATATTTTTTGGGACATGCCCCAGCATTTATTCTCACGATGTCAGGATACTGAACCCGATTATTCTTAGAGAAAACAGGCCTTACAAAGAGGATCAACCATGAGCACGAAACTACCACTGAGTCAAAAGATCGGCTACGGATTCGGAGATATCGGCAGTAACATCTTCATTGTAGCTACGGGAATGTTCCTGCTGTTCTTCCTGACCAACGTACTGAATATAGAACCGGCCCTGGCTGGTCTGGTACTATTGTTACCTAAACTATGGGATGTCGTATCGGATCCGATCATGGGGGGTATCTCTGATATCACACGGTCACGCTGGGGACGGCGCCGGCCCTATCTCCTGTATGCTTCCCTGCCATTTGGTCTGATCTTCGCCATCCTCTTTATTGCACCACAGACCCAGTCTGAATTTACCACAGCAGTGTGGGTTGGTTTTATGTTTGCCTTGAGCTGTACGGCTTTCACTGTCTATAATATCCCTTATTCTGCCATGGTCGCCGAGATGACCGATGATTACAATGAACGAATATCTGTAACCTCTTTTCGGATGGTGGGGGCGATCATTGGTGTGCTGCTGGCCGGTGGTTTGGCCATGCCCCTGGTAGATCTGGGGGGCGGGGGAGCAGCTGGTTTTAAACTCATGGGACTGGTGTTGGGAATACTGATCACCCTCTTCAGTCTGGCTGGTTTTTGGGGCACCCGGGGTGTGAGGACCATTCCCCCGGTAAAACAAAAAATAAAATTAGCCGCACAGATCAAGATCGCTTTCAACAACACCCCCTTCAAGTTGTTGGCCACCATGTATTTTCTCCAATCCCTGGCAGCCGGTATCTTAATGGCCGGTTTGATCTACTACGTTAAATATGTAATGGGAATGCCGGAAAGTTCGGTTGGACTGGTAACGGCGATCCTGTTCATCACAGCCATCATATTTATGCCGGTCTGGGTTCGTCTTGGCACCCAGATGGGGAAACTAAAAGCCTATACTATTGGAATCGTCATTCTGGCAGTCATGCTAATCTCCCTGCTGGCCACCCCTCCATCTCAACCAGGCGTATTTTATTTGCAAATGTTTTTACTGGGTATTGGCTTTTCAAGTTTTCAGCTATTTCCCTTTGCCATGCTTCCCGACACCATCGAATATGATGAGCTTCAATCTGGAATGAGGCGGGAGGGAGTTTTCTCAGGCATCTGGGCCAGTGGGCAAAAGACAGCTTACGCGCTCGGTCCCAGTCTGGTTGGGTTTACTTTATCTCTGTCAGGGTTTTCCACTACAACGGAACAACCCGATTCGGTTGCTCAGGGCATTCGCCTGATATTTTGTCTGGGCACCGCCCTTTTCTTTCTGTTAAGCCTGATCCCATTTTACTACTATGACCTGACAGAAGATCGGTTTGCCGAGATCAAAGCCTCCATCAAGTCCAGTCGATCGGCATAAAATCCATTTGATAGATTGCACATGCTCCAGGTGTGGCGTTGTTAGCAATCCATCACATCGATCTAAAATAGACCAGAGGGCTTTTTGACTACGGTAGAACGAGGCTTTTTTTGAAACCTGCTGGTATGTATGTATTGACACAGACAAACCAATGAACCGGAAGCGGGGAAATTTGACAGCCAAGCAAACTAAAGCACTATTGTGTCCGAAATGTGAATCGGAATATGTGATCAGGGTGCATCGACCCTGGTCGGTGAAGTTCTTTTCCAGTCGACGAAAATTTAAGTGCACGGATTGTGGAAAATGTTTTTATGTGGATCGTAAGCGAACCCTGCTTGATCTTAGTTTGATCCACTAGTGTTCAGTCAACCTTGTAGTGTGTGAAAAGTCGCAGGAGTTTTTGATTGATAACAAGGCGGATATTTTGAGTATAGCCTTAGCCTGCATTATTCATGAATTATTGCCACGAATACACTAAGCCACTAAGATTATTAAAGTTATGAACAAGGTCATTTTAAACAGAATTATTTGCATCTGTGAGTGATAATTTTTGCTAAGCATATATTTTTTAGAACTTTGTGCCTTCGTGACTTAGTGGCTATGAATTATTCAGGTTAGCTATGCTCATAATATTCAACGCCGTTAGCAACAAAAAGAACCAGACCTACCTGCGCTCTGCACGGTAGGCGAGGCTTGGTTGCGTCAATACAGGGTTGACCGGACACTAGGCTTCCGAATAACTGGTAAAAAGTTGGCTCAAATACTATTCAGCGGGCTTGGGGGGGCTGCCCAGCCAAAAATAACACCTCAACACCTGTCCAATTTCCAACAGCAATAAATTTTTTATTAGTGATCTATCAAGACTTTTATTATACTCTAAATCTGTTTTTGAAATGTGAATGTAGGGCAGTTTGATGTTATTAATGATGAATTCAAACTAGCTGTCCGGAGTTTAATGAGGGTGAAGATGATTTATAGAAAAACATATAATCTGGTAGTGGCGAAGATTGCTGAGATCCAGGATGATATTAAACAGAACAGCAAAGATATCAAGCGGGCTGCCGATTTTGGTGATCTGAAGGAAAATGCAGAATATCATGCAGCCAAGGATAACCAGGCTCACTTGCATAACAAACGTCACCGCTTTGAGAAGCATCTGGATAAAGAGGTCATTGAACCGGGGGACATCAATACCGCTGTTGTATCCTTTGGAACCAAGGTCACCTACACCGATGGTGAGCACCCCATTACTGTGGCCATCGCCGGGGCGGCTGAATATGAACTGGAACTTTACGAAAATATTGTGACGGTTGCCTCACCCTTTGCCCGGTTAATCATGGGTAAGAAAAAAGGTGATACTCTGACCCTTGATCTACCAGGTGGCACTAAAACCGTGACCATCACCGATATCCAGCTACTCGAAGAATAATTGCCGGGAACCTGGCGCAGTTTCTAAACCTGCGTCAGGTTATTTTCGGGAGTCTTCATCAGCTAAAATTTTACATGAGCAATTCTCTAAAACAACAGTTCCTCCTCAATCCTGATATAAGTTACCTGAATCATGGTTCGTTCGGTGCCTGCCCCAGACCAGTCTTTGAGGTGTTTCAAAATTGGCAGCTGAAATTGGAACGCAACCCACTTGATTACTACACGCGTCAGTTGAAGGGTCTGTTCACACGGGAGGCCAGTGGACCTTTGGAGACTGCTCGAACAGAGCTGGCAGAATTTGTGAATGCTGATCCGCAGGGACTGATCTTTACTCCAAATGTAACGGTTGCCTTGAATGCCATTGCTCATTCAATCGCGCTGGATCCAGCTGATGAAGTGCTGACCACTAATCATGAATATGGGACTATTCTGGCCACCTGGCAGCGCAAATGTGATCGATCCGGGGCCGTTCTCAAGCAAGTCCCCATTACTTTACCGATTTCTAATCAGACCGCATTTATTGAAGATTTCTGGGGACAGGTCACCCCTAAGACCAAAGTGATCCTAATCAGTCACATTACCTCTGCCACGGCCCTGGTCCTGCCAATCGGGGAGCTCTGCAAGCGGGCTCGTCAGGCAGGCATCATCACCATAATTGATGGCGCCCATGCCGTGGGGCAACTGGATCTGGATCTCCAGGTCATTGCTGCAGACTTCTATACCAGTAATTGCCATAAATGGCTTCTGACACCCAAGGGAACCGGGTTTTTATATGTTCATCCCTCCCAACGCGAAACCTTTGAACCTCTGGTGATCTCCTGGGCTGAGATCAATGAACCTTCTTTCGCCTTACGCCATGAAATGTGGGGGACCCGGGATATGGCCGGTTTCCTGTGCATTCCCGCTGCCCTGGAATTTCGCCGGGCGCATAATTGGGCTGAAGTGAGTGAAGCATCCCGGCAAATAGTCTACCGCTATCGGAAACAATTCTCCACATCATTTGGATCGGATTTGATCTGTGATGAATCCTGGTTGGCTCAAATGGCCAGTGTATTGCTCCCCGAAGCTACAGATCCACTGAAGCTGTGGCATTATCTCTGGGAAGAACACAGGATCGAAGCCATGATCACCAAATGGCAGGATCAACCGATCTTACGCTTGGGATTCAACGGCTACAATGCAAGCACAGAGCTCGATGAGTTATTGGGAGTAATTACTACCTTTTTAAAACGGTAATTCCAGCACCTGATCAAGCTGAACCCGCTTGAGTCCATCGTGGCTCATTTGAAAGTAATCCTATTTTTCCATCTAAAACCTCGGATATTCCAGGCTGATGTAAAGGAATTAAAATGTCTACAAAAATACTTCTCCTGCTCTTACTCTCTGCTCAACTCATCTTTGCCCGTTGGGGCTGGGATTCTCATCGCTTTATCAATGCCGCCGCAGTGGATCAGCTACCCCAATCCATGAACTTCTTTCAGGACCACCGGGATTATCTATCGCAGCATTCCACAGATCCTGATACAGATAGTGACCCGGGTTATTACCATTACATCGACATCGATTATTATCCCGAATTCTTCTCAGGGGATCTACCCCACCAATGGCAGGATATGATCGATCTGTATGGTCAGGATATCATGGAGGATAATGGGATCGTACCCTGGGTCATAGAATGGTGGATGGCTGATCTGCAAGAGCTCATGGAAGCCGGAGAATGGACCCAGGTCTGGCAGGTGGCTGCTGAACTGGGACACTACGTGGGTGACTCACACCAAGCCCTGCACTTGACCCTTAATTATAATGGCGGTTTATCGGGCAATTATGGTATTCATTCCCGTTATGAGACCAGCATGATCAACCCCCACCTGGACGAGATCATTCTCCGTGATTCAACCGCAGGATATTGGGAAAGTCCCATTGATTCTATCTTCAGCTATATAGCAGATATTTATCCAGTGGTTGACCTGGTCATGGCAGCCGATGACCGGGCCTATGTGGTAGATCCGAATCACGGGAGTACCTATTACAGCATGCTGTGGGAAGATCTGGGAGATACGACCATCTGGTCACTGAACCGGGCGGTGGTGGATCTGGCCAGCATCTGGTACACAAGCTGGTTGAATGCCGGGAGCCCTTATCCAGAGGGAGTGGGCATCCATATTGATCCAGAGCTGCCGGATCAACTTCAACTGACGGCCTATCCCAATCCATTTAACCCCCACACTGCTATTGCGATCCAGTTGGAAGAAGCCGGAGATCTGACACTGAGAATCATGGATGTTCAGGGGCGCCTGATCACCACGCTGGAGAGTGGTTATTTCAGCGCAGGATCCCACCGCTTCCAGTGGGATGGGCTTGACCGGAACCAAAAAGCTGTAAATTCAGGAGTTTACCTGGTTCAAGTAACCGGGCAGAATAGTGTGGGCATAATAAAATTGACCTTGCTTAAATAATAAATTGCTAAATGCAGACGGGAGTGTGCTATGGAACATGATTTCTATCAAAAATTAAGAACGGATATCCGCAAGTGGCTCCAGACTAAAACCGGAAAGTCCAGTAAATGGTCCGAATATGTTTTATTGGCGCCAGATCTATTTCATTTATTGGCAAAATTGGCGCTGGACAAAGAGGTTCCTGCTTCAGAGAAGGCCAAGATCGCCGGTGCTCTGGCCTATTTTATCTCTCCCATCGATCTGATACCGGAGGCACTTTTTGGACCAATAGGTTATCTGGATGATGTGGCACTGGCTGCCTATGTGATCAACTCGGTGATGAAGAATTGTGATCATTCGATCGTTATTCGTCACTGGGCTGGGGAGCAGGATGTCCTGGAATTGGTCCGGCAGATCGTAGATGTAGGTGCAGACATGCTGGGCAATAAGATCTGGGATAAATTAAAAAGGATGGTGACCTGATGAAAAACAGGGTCGACCTGAAAAGTGTACTCATCGGCGTCTTATGTACCATTCTATTCTTCACCTTGCTCAGCGCAAAACAAAATACTACAGAATGGGATAATATTAATGTTTCCTCGGTGACCATACATGAAAATGGCTTTATTCGTATTTTGTCCACGGCTGGTGAGAATATGGTGTTTCTTACAGGTGATGGCTCCGCCGGTGGTACTTTGGTGTTGAGAAATGCCCTGGGTGTCCCGTCTGTGAGTCTGGGTGCCAATCGTGAAGGGCAAGGCGGCATTGTTGCTTATAACCAAAATGGAAAAGTAAGCAGTCATCTGGGAACCGGCCCCAGAGGACAGGGGTTCTTAAGGACCTTTAACAGCCGGGAAGCCCCGACGACCTACTTGGGAGCAAGTCAACAGGGTGGTGGCCAGCTCACCACTTATAATGAGGTGGGTAAGGAGACCGTATTCCTGGGGACTGGCTCTGAGGGTATTGGATTTCTACGGACCGCCAACGAATATGGTAAGATGAGTGCCTACCTGGGAACCGGCAAATCGAATACGGGAATGGTGCTGCTGTGTGATCGGAATGGTATGACCAAGTGGGTTGAAAAAGTAGATAGTAATTAAACTTTGATCACTTTGGAGAGACTTATTAAACCGGCCCATATTGTACCAATTTTGAAGTGTACGGGGGTATTATTCGTAATATTTTACTTTCTGCTACCTTTGCCGAGAGATTTAAATCCCTCAGCTCCGCTCGGGATGACGAATAGTGGACGCATACGACTAACTCTTGCCAGCTTAATGTCATGCTGATGACCAGACCTGTATTCATTAGCTGACCTGCCATGATCATCAATCATACAACTATAATGGATCAATAGCAGTATATTTGACTTCATGACCATATCAGGGTAATTCATATGAAACGATATATATCCAGAATCTTAAGCTTATCACTGATAGTAATGGTCATCCAAACCGGTTCTGCAACTCAGAACCCAGCATCAGAAAGTATCGCTATGAATATCACTCCACAGCCACAATCCATTGAACTTATGAAGGGCGCATACCTATTTAAAGAACAAACCACGCTCGCGATCAGGGGGACTGAAAGTGATCATGGTTTTTTCGAGGACTATCTAAGTTCACTCATTCCAGGGCTCATCCCAAGTAAGCATGAATCTGCGGATATCAGCTTACAATTACTTAAGGAAACAGACCTTGCTCCAGAGGGATATCTTATGAAAATTGGTTCAGACGGTATCAGGATCACTGCGGGAGATACACCGGGACTATTTTATGGGATCCAATCCCTACGTCAACTATTACCCCCAACGGTTGAAAACCAGGATACGCCAATCCAGGGTCACCGGATCCAAGCAGCGATCATCAAGGATCACCCCCGTTTTGGCTGGCGGGGAATGCATCTGGATGTATCCCGACACTTTTTCCCCACCGCGTTTATCAAGCGCTATATCGATATGATCGCGCTCCACAAGATGAATGTCTTTCACTGGCACCTGACCGATGACAATGGCTGGCGGCTGGAAATCAAGCAGTATCCTGAATTGACCGAAATTTGTGCCTGGCGTGTGGACCGTGAACATGAGGACTGGCGAAAATGGTCTCCAGTAGCACCTGGAGAGAAAAGCACCTATGGTGGTTTCTACACCCAGGAGGAGGTTCGAGAGATCGTTGCCTACGCAGCTGAGCGGCAGATCATGGTCATCCCGGAAATAGAAATGCCGGGCCATACTTCTGAAATATTCGCCGCCTATCCCGAACTATCCTGTAAAGGTGACTATCTGGCTGTTCGTCCAGGGAGCTATTGGCCCAATGAGGATATTTTTTGTGCCGGCAATGACTCCGTATTTACTTTTCTGGAAAATGTGATCGATGAGGTGGTGGAGCTCTTTCCAGCGGAATACATCCATATCGGGGGGGATGAGGCCACCAAAACCAATTGGAAAACCTGTCCTAAATGTCAGACCCGGATCAAAACTGAAGGTCTGGCAGATGAGCATGAGCTCCAGAGTTGGTTCATCCGGAAGATGGAGCGGTATATCCACTCCAAGGGTAAACGCATCATTGGCTGGGATGAGATCCTTGAAGGTGGTCTGGCTCCAGATGCCACTGTCATGTCCTGGCGGGGGGAAGCTGGAGGGATCGCCGCTGCTAAAGCCGGTCACAATGTGATCATGACACCCACATCCCATGTTTATTTTGATTATTACCAAGCTGATCCTGAAACTGAGCCTCAGGCCATTGGGGGCTATCTACCCCTGCAAAAAGTTTATTCCTACGAACCGATCCCCGTAGAATTAGCCTCTAATGAGCATAAATATGTATTGGGTGCTCAAGCCAATCTTTGGACTGAGTTCGTTAAGACCACCCAGCATGCAGAATACATGGTCTTGCCCAGAATGACGGCATTATCAGAAGTCCTCTGGTCTCGTGCAGATCAGCGCAACTGGATCAATTTTCACCAACGTCTCCAGGTTTTGTTACCCAGGTTTGACGCCCTGGGCTGGAACCATAGCCAGGGATCATTCCGGGTTGAGATTCTGCCTGGTCGCTTGTTGACCAATGGGGAAATTGAGGTAGAGCTTATTTCTGAGCAGGCTGAGCATGTGATTCGCTTTAGCCTGGATGGATCTGACCCAAGCCAGGAGTCTGAACAATATATCAACGCCTTAGCCCTTGATCAGGATGCCCAAGTAAGGGCCGCTGTCTTTAGTGACTCACAGCGCCTGGGTCGTGTATCACAAAGAGATTTTGTGTTTCACCAGGCAGTGGGCGCGACCGCCTCTTATGAGCTGAAATATCACCCGCGCTACAGCGGCGGTGGTGATACAGGTCTGGTAGATGGGATCCTGGGGTCAAATAATTTTCGAGATGGAACCTGGCAAGGCTTTGAGGGACATGACCTGGTATTGACCATCGACCTGGGAGAGGTTCAGGAGATCTTCAAGACCGAACTTAATTTTTTACAGTCAACATCAGCCTGGATCTTTATGCCAGAATACATTGAGGTCAGTCTATCCAAAGATGGGGTAGACTGGCAAATGGTGAAGCGGGTAAATAATGAGACTCCTGAAGGAGACGAACGGGTGACCTTACAACGGATGAGTGCCGATTTTCCCACTGAACCGACCCGTTACGTCAAAGTAGTGGCGAAAAATCGGGGAATCTGTCCGGACTGGCATGTGGGTGCCGGCGAAAAGTCCTGGATCTTCTGTGACGAGCTAATAGTTAGATAGGGTTCTGGAAGTCAGGCATCAGCAGCTATTCCATTGCTTTAAAATAATAGATCTACCGGTGAGGTTGGGGTAAGTTCTCCAGCCAGCCACTTACCTTAAATCCCAGCTTTTCATGCCTGAGCACAAACGGGTTCACCCGCACCTGCAATAAAAAGAAGATCCGACCAAGGCCGGATCTTCTGGAAACAAAACTGGTATAATTCTACGCTATTCAGAAGCCATGGCAAAGGCCCGATTCCCACCTGCTACAAACAGGAGTGAGATGAGTAGGGTTAACAATTGAAATTCCAAACCACCCATGGGATGACTTTCAGAAGCAACGAAACTCCATTGTGGCCAATGCACCAAGGCGATGGCACCGGCCATGGTCGTAACAAAAATGGCACCGGCGATGCGGGTCAATAGATCATTGAACAAGGCACCAGCAATAATAAAAACACCACCCAGCAGCTCCATCGTAGCCAATATATAGATCATGAATAATGGCATGCCCATTCCCTCCGACATCATTTCCGCCATGGGAAATTTAATAAAACCATGGAACAAAAATATACTGGCCAGTGACACCCTGATCAACCAGTGTCCGTTTTCTGAAACTTTGTTAAAAATATCCATTTTACTCTCCTTGCTATTGTTCTCATGATCCTCTTGGGATCGGTCCGAATTCTTTATCGGCTTAAACGTAATGAATAGTAGCAAGTGAAATGTCAGCCAGGTGACATCTGGCTTTTATAAATAATTATCCAGCTTATTGAGTTATGGCGTAGCTTCCCAAGTCCCTGATAGTTAGCTTCAGTTTCGATGCCTGGGAGCGGGGAAAGATCAACTCCAGCTCCAGGGTGGGCGCATCAGGTCCCAGTTGAATATTAAAATCCTGATCTTGCAGCA
>JAJRSW010000008.1 GCA_024278595.1 Fidelibacterota bacterium
CTGCGCTTACCTTTTCTTGTGATTTCTGCAAGAATTTCAACTTCTTCATCTGTCAATGTTACGTGATACTTTTTCATGTGTTTTTGTTGCAATATAATAATTATAACCGGAAATACTACACTTGACATGACACTAGTTTTAGAATGATTGTTCTTTTTTCGAATCATAAACTATATCGAATATCCGTGCCAAATCGACGATTCAAATCCGATTTAGATTGTGATGTCTGGCAGTATTAATTATTATCATTGCAATGAAGTCAGTGGCAATCTTGAAGAAAATATCAGCCTCAGAGTAATCCCGAGCAAGCTTTATGGGAACGTGCTTGATCAGACCTCATCGCATATCAAATAAATTCATCAGTATAACAGGGAGTGTGTGACATGAAAAAATCTTTGGCGATCATGATCCTTTTTGCAATGGCCTGGTCAATGACTCTGGCTGCAAATAGCAGTATTGCTGGTAAATGTATGACCTGTCACAAAGAAAAAACAACTGGGCTGTATAAGCAGTGGCTTGACTCTAATCACGCCTTGCACAATGTGACCTGTTATGACTGTCACGCGGCTGAACGTAAGGAACCTGATGCATTTGAACATGAAGGTGCCTGGATCGCAACCTTGGTCACCCCCAAAGATTGTGGGGCTTGCCATCCTCAGCAGACCCAGGAAGTTTCAGAGTCCTACCATGCCACTGCTGCAGAGATCCTGGACTCCAAGGACGCCTACCTGGCTCACGTCGCTGGCGGCAATCCTATTGCAGTGGTCGGTTGCGAAACCTGCCACGGATCTAAAGTTCAAATTGACCCCAATTCCCCCAACAAACTTTCAAAGCTCTCATGGCCCAACTCCGGTATAGGTCGACTGAATCCTGATGGTTCAAAGGGTAGTTGTACAGCCTGTCATACCCGCCATTCTTTTGATAAAGCCCAGGCCCGACAACCAGAAGCTTGTTCGAAATGCCACCTGGGACCTGACCATCCTCAAAAAGAGATCTACGAAGAGTCGAAACACGGTAACGCTTATTACACCAATATTGACAAGATGAATCTTGATTCAGATAAATGGGTGGTGGGTGAAGATTATTATATTGCTCCGACTTGTGCCACTTGTCACATGTCAGCTACTCCCAATCAAAAATTTACCCATGATGTGGGCCAGCGAATATCATGGACATTACGCCCACCCATTTCAAAACGCCAAGATAACTGGCAACAGAAAAAAGAGAATATGCAAGACGTTTGTGCCGCTTGTCATGAGAATCAATTTGTTGAAAATTTCTACTATCAATTTGATGCCGTAGTGAGACTCTATAATGAAAAATTCGCCCGGCCAGCTACCGAGATAATGAATTTACTGAAAAAGAATAAGCGTCTGGAACGGCAAGCGGCCTTTAGCAATAAGATCGAATGGGTCTACTGGGAATTGTGGCATCATGAGGGCCGAAGAACACGTCACGGGGCAGCTATGGCCGGTCCGGACTATGCCTGGTGGCATGGGATGTATGACGTGGCTCAAAACTTCTATTTTGATTTTCTGCCCGAGGCTCAGCACTACAATGATCCAGAAGTGAATGCCTACATCGAAAAATTGCTGAATGATAATCCAATGCATAGCTGGATAAATCGCAGCACCCAGGAGTTGAAGGAAGAAATCAGGTCAGGCAAAATGCAACAGGTATATGAGGATCTCTTCCAAGAGGATAAATAAGCAGAGTCATGCAAATTAGCCGACAATATTTACAATTCATCCGGGGTGTTTCTCAAAACATCATCGGCAAGATCGGCGTTGCCCTGTCTACATCCGCTTTTGTGATGTTTCTGCTCATGGAAGTTGCCTGGTTCACCGGCATGGTCACCAATGCCTATATTGGTCTGATCTCATATCTGGCATTACCCATTTTATTTATTCTTGGACTTATTCTAATTCCCCTGGGTTGGAAACACCAACAAAAGCTTACTGGTAAATCTGCAGCTGAGCTTATGGATGAGCGGTTTGATGAAGAGGGAATCAAGGCTGGATTCGCCGGCTCAGGATTATTCCAAACTATTGGCATACTCACCCTCGTAAATATCCTCTTCATGATATTGGCCAGCACTCAGACCCTACATTTTATGGATGAGGCAGAATTTTGTGGAACTGCCTGTCACAGTGTCATGAACCCGGAGTGGCAAACCTATCAGGTCTCATCACACGCCAATGTAAATTGTGTAGAGTGTCATGTGGGCGCGGGTGCCAAAGCTTTGATGGATTCCAAGATCAACGGCTTGTGGCAAATGATTAGTTTGAGCTTCAAGCTCTATGAGCGTCCTATTCCCACCCCGGTGCACCAACTTAGACCGGCTCGTGAGACCTGTGAAAAGTGTCATTGGCCAGCCAAACACTATGGTGATGAACTGATCAAGTATGTGCGTTATACCAATGATGAAGTGACTCAACCAATTTACACCACTCTGGCGCTAAAGATCGATGCAGAAATTGGATCAGAGCAGGTGGGGGTTCATTGGCATATTGCTGAGGGTGTTCAGGTTCGTTATGGATCTGTCGATGCAAATCGCGAACGGATCCAGTGGGTCGAAGCGATTTACCCGGATGGTAGCAAGCAACGCTATACCAATACTCGCATTAATGCAAACACACCCATATTGGAAGAACGCGAGATGGACTGTGTGGATTGTCATAACCGGGCTACTCACGTGTATCTTGAACCAGAGATCATTGTGGATCGCATGTTAGAAGATGGGTTGATTCCGAAAGACCTGCCCTTCATCCGCCGGGAAGCGCTGGATGCATTGCGAACTTCATCACCTGATAAATCAAAAGGGGCAGAACAGGTTTCCAGGCACCTGCCTGCTTATTACCGAAGTAATTATCCTGCAATTTATTATGGCCGACTGAATGAACTGCTGAATATTGGAGAAATCCTTAAAACGGAATATAACCGTTACATCCATCCCAATATGAATATCGGTTGGGGAGTTTACCCATCCAAACTCGGGCACCAAAAGGGTGGAGGGTGTTTTCGCTGTCACAATAAGAATATGCAAACCGCTGATGGTCAGGCGGTTGCTTATGATTGCACTGTCTGCCATGACATCTTTGCCTATGATAGTAAATCCACTTTCCAGTTTATGACTGAGGTTGATTCTACCGATCTGGAATCCGCAATTCATCAATACTTAAAAGAAAATAGTTTCTAACAGGAGAAAATATGTCAGACAATAACGCCCTGAATCAGGGTCTGGAACCAGCCACGCTTTTTGATCTTATCAATGATGTTCAGGTGAATCCTGATGCTATCGTCAGTAAGACTTTAAGAAGATCACCTACTCTAAACCTGACCCTGTTTGCCTTTGATCAGGGACAGGGACTCAGTGGACATTCCAGTCCCATGGATGCTTATGTCCAGATTCTTACAGGCAAAATGGAGATCACCATTGGAGCCGAAAAGTTTACTCTGGAAGCAGGTCAGATCATCTTGATGCCGGCCCAGGTGGATCATGCTCTGGATGCAGTAGAAGCCTCCAAAATGTTGCTCACCATGGTCCAGCAATAATATCAAACGGGATTAGCCACCAAGGAGCGATGACACCAGGGGTCACTATCTATTTTGGGGAACTTCGTGACTTCGTGTATTAGTGGCAACGATTTAATTAAAAATAATAAATAAAGGTAATTATGAATCACATACACGGTCACGAGGTCATGCACATGATGGCTAACTCAGGTCTCTCCTATAATCGCGATACATTACGTTCAGCTATCCATGCGCAATTCGGAAAAGAGACTACATTTTTTACCTGCTCATCTGATAGACTGGATGCTGACCAACTCATGGATTTTTTACAGAGCAAGGGCAAATTTCACCCGACAGAAGATGGATTTGGCCTGGCAAAGGATAAGATCTGTAACCATTAGGGGCGGAGGCTCTAGAGGCCTATATGCTCTTTTGATGTTCCCTGGTCATTTCGGCGGCCTCAATGTTCAGACATTGTGGAAGGTGAGGTTCTCGAAGTATAAATGCCCTTTGGGTGCTCCCTGGTCATTTCGGCGGGCTCCTCTTGGATCAGATTATATTTTTTGAGATATAAATTTATCCGGGTTATTTCTGGTGTAAGTTAACTTCCAAAATGAAATCACTACTAGAGCGTTACTTTCTGAACAAATATCTACCCCGAGAGAGTGAAGAATTCTTTCAGGCTCAGGTACTGGTACTCTCTCACATAGCGCTGATATTTTTAATGACACTTGTGTTGTTCGTGACCAGTGCCCCACCTCAGGTTATGCTGTTGATGCTCGGAATCCTGCTACTCAGCCTGGTTTCAATTATTTTTCTTCGTTTTGGTTTTCTAACGATGGTTACTGTGATCTCCTTTTCAGGCATGGGATTACTGGCCACACTGGCCATGCTGGGAAGAGTATATTACAATAATTTTGAAGTTTATGCTTTGGTATCGTTTCATATGTTTATTACCATTATAGCTTCTCTCCTCACCCAACAACGCCGGTACACATTTTTTACCACCACGGCCGGCGTCCTGTACATCGTGCTCCTGTTTTTTGTAAGAGGGTTGCGAGCGGCAACACCAGAAGATCCCTTGGAAATTGATGATTATATCATCGGTAGTGTATTGCTCATCATGGCCGGCTTTATCATGCAGAGTACCCTGGACCGACGCAAACGACTACTGGATATTGCCGAAAGTGAATCAAAACGGAGTCTTGAAAAAGCACTTGAATTGGAGCAAAGTCTCAAGGAAAAAGAAATTCTATTGAATGAGGTTCATCACCGGGTCAAAAACAACCTTAATGTGGCCATTAGTTTGTTGAACATGCAGATCCGCAAGCTGGACGTATCGAATGTCGCTGTATCTACGCTCAATGCTAGCATTGGGCGACTAAACGCCATGGCCCTGGTACATGAACGGTTGTATGCCTCTGAGGATATGAAAGCAATTGAATTTAAACCCTATATCATAGCTATCCTCCAAACTGCCATGCGCTCTCAGGACAGATCCTGGATCGATTTCAAGGTTCATGTCGATGCTGAGATCTGGATCGACCTGACCAAAGCAGTCCCCTGTGGGTTGATCATCAATGAATTAATCACCAATGTTTATCAACATGCATTCCCTGCTGAATCAACTGGTCAAGCCCATATCAGCCTGACCGGTGATGGCAAGAATCGAGCAACCCTGATCGTCAGTGATGATGGTGTTGGTATGCCTGAATACGCTGGACCGGGTGAAAGTTCACTGGGTCTGAATGTGGTGTCCTTGTTGACAGAGCAATTGCTTGGAACTATTGAGATAGATGGTCGAGATGGAATGAATGTAAAGATCACCTTCCCTCTGTCCTGAACTTCGGGTGGGACTCAACTTCTAAAAGCATCAACTGATGAGAACCAACCATGGCCAGCATCACGGGGCACGCACTCTAAAGGTTAACCAGCATTACCGATGAGCGAACTGTTCGACTTTTTGAAAGACCCGTAGGAGATTCCCACTCCAGATCTTGGCAATATCGGTCCTGCTATAGCCGCGGTGGATCAATTCTCTGGTGATATTTGGCAACTCACTCACATCAAAACAATCTGCCAGAGCCGCTCCACCGTCAAAATCTGTGCCTATACCAACATGGTCGATGCCCATAATTTTAACCATATGATCGATATGATCCACAGCATCAGCAACGGTGGGCAACAGCTCTGGAAAAAGCTGATTCACTGCTTTTTCCTCAATCCTATAATCAAGGTACTTGTCGGCGGAAAGCTTGTAGGGGTCACCCCACTTTTCCTCTAGCGCTGCTCGCGCTGAATCCCGGGGCAGATTTGGCTCCGGGGTCTTAACATATTCACCATATAGACACATCTGGACCACGCCGCCCTGGGCCGCAATTTTTGTTAGAAGCGTATCACTGATATTTCGGGGATGGTCACACAGGGCTTTCGCACAGGAATGGGAGGCAATCACAGGTGTCTTGCAAATTGCCAGAACATCGGCTACAGCTGCGTCACTTAAATGGGAAATATCAATTATCATCCCCAATTGGTTCATTCGTTCCACCACCTGAAATCCGAAAGGACTCAAGCCATCATATTCAGAGGTATCTGTGTAAGAATCACATATTTCATTGTTGGCAGTGTGGCACAGGGTCATATAACGGATACCACGTTTATAGAACAGATCGATATTAGTCAGATCCGTCCCAATCGGATATCCATTCTCCATTCCAAGAAAAATAGCGTGCTTTCCTTGTTGGTCAAAATCACTGGCATCACCTGAGCGCAGTGCCAATCCGGACCACTGGGGATAAGCAGCCAGACTGACCTCTATTTGATCAATGATCTCCATAGCCTGCTGTTTCACCGCTGCATGACCTGCTTCGGTCCGGGATCCCTGAGCTGTCCATACTGCAAAAAAAGCAGCATCCAGGCCCCCGGCATCCATTCGTGGAAAATCCAGCTTACTCCTGATCTCACGCGGGTCATGGCGTTGTCCCAGATCAATGTCACTGTGTTTTAAGCGCAGGGGAGTATCAACGTGGGTATCCAGTGTCAACAGAGATTGGTGGAAACTTAAAATTTCTGCATCATTCATAGTTTTGGATGAACGACGGTTTACACAGCTAAAAAGTCCCAGCAGGGTCACCAGCAGGACAATGGTGATCCGTGACGATCTAAAGTAGATCATTTCAGGCGTCGATCAGCACCCAACCGACGGTCAGCGCTTTGTCGACGATCCTTATCGGTGGATTTCTGTTCCTGGCGACGTTCATCTGTACGACGATCCTGCTTGTCCCTTTTGGTAGTGTCTTTATTCATTAAAATCATCCTCCCTTAAATTTGTCAAGCATTGGTCACTTCCAATTTACAAGGAGGAGTGCCAGAAGGCGATGAGATTTTATACCATTGACGCGAGGTCGTTGTTGCCAAGTTTCCCTGATATCCTTAGTACTTTTTCAGTATCACTTAAGAATTGACGCCCCCGCAGAAAGTAGCTGAGAAATCATTAAATATACCCTAAGTCGTACTGGAAATGGGCCAAATGGTTGCGGATATAACAACCTGGGGTGCCTATACCGAGTTCATGATCCAGCCAGCAGACTCACTGGTTCCCGATCCCGCCAACCTGGATCCCGCCGAAGCTGTCAGTATGGTGCTTTCATACATCACCGCCTGCCAGATGCTTCATCGAACAGCGAATGCCTCTGAAAGACGCCCGCAAAGCCCATGAGTTGATCGAACAGGCTGCGGTCAAGGGTCGGATAGTATTGATGGTGAATGACAAATACCTGAATTAGCTAGATGTGTCTCCGTAATTGGGTGGGTACTGAGTCCACCACTAGCGTTGCTGCTTCCTCTTTGATACTGATGATCTAAACTCTTGAGGTTTCTCGGACACATACTACCTTCTTGCAAGATACCACCCTGTGATATTCTGAATTAGTGAAGCCAAGAAAGACTGAATAGCCAATGATTACTACCATGGATTCCCGCACAATTATGAACCTTAAAAACAAACTGATCCTGGATTGTCGTCCTTCTGCGGCCTACAACGGCTGGCCTCTGAAAGGTGAAACCAGGGGTGGTCATATCCCCGGTGCCGTATCCTTCCCCGAGCGCTGGTTTGGAGAGTACCCGGCTGAGAAATGTCTTGAATTGCTCAAGAGCAAAGGTATTTCACCCGGCACACCTCTCACCATAACTGGCTATGAAGCTCATGAGATCCTGTCTACAGTCCAGTACCTAAAGCAACTTGGCTTTACTGAGTTTATAATCCATGAAGACCGGATGTTGAGCTGGGCAGCAATCGCAGACCAAGCCCTTGCATCACTTCCCAGATATGAACAGTTGGTTCATCCAGCCTGGCTCAAAGCACTACTGGCTGATAAAACAGCCAAAAACCATATCTTAGCCCATGTAAGTTTTGATAACTGGGGTGATTATGATGAAGGTCATATTCCCAGTGCGATCTGGCTGGACACCCTGGCCCTGGAAGATGAAACTACCTGGAATCATCGAGATGCTTCTGAGCTTGAAGAAGAGTTGGCTGGTCATGGGATTACAGCCGATACCCAGGTGATCCTTTATGGTCGTACGGCTGATCCAAATATGTCTCAGGACCATCCAGGACAACGTGCTGGACAACTGGCTTCCATGCGGGCTGCCCTGCTGCTCATGTACGCTGGGGTGAAAGACGTTCGAGTTCTGGATGGCGGTTTGGGAGCCTGGTTGAAAGCCGGTGGAGCGATCACTCGAACTGAATATCTGCCCGTCCCGGTTAGCTCCACGGGGTTGAATATCCCAGAGCAGTCTCAACTGATAATAAGTACGGATCAAGCCAAGGAATACATTTCTGATCCTAATTCTGAGCTGGTCAGTGTTCGCAGTTGGGAGGAGTTTATCGGGAAGGTGAGCGGTTATCATTACATCAAGAAAAAAGGCCGGATTCCCGGTGCCGTGTTTGGGAACTGCGGGTCAGACGCTTACCACATGGAGAATTACCGTAACTCTGATGATACCATGCGCGGTTTTCCGGAGATCGAACAATTCTTCAATGAATTAGGCATTACTTCTGATAAGCAGATAAGTTTTTATTGTGGAACTGGTTGGCGGGGCAGTGAGGCATTTTTCTGCGCCTGGATAATGGGCTGGGAAGCTGTCTCCCTTTATGATGGTGGCTGGTTTGAATGGAGTAATGATGAGCATAATCCAACGGAGACCGGTATTCCTGAATAACATCATCCTGGAGGATCAGTTTTGAAAGATAAAATAATTATCATCATTAGTACTGGAGAATTGGAAAAAGCCCAAACAGCCGCTATGTATGCAGTTAATGCTTTGAAACACGCCTGGATGGAAGAAGTAAAGTTAATTTTCTTTGGCCCGGCAGAAGCACTTGTGATCCAGGACCCATTGCTGCAGGAGTTAATCCAGGAATACCAAAATGAAGCTGGAACTGCTGTAGCCTGTAAGTTCATCGCTGATCGGGATGATCATGGGGATGAGATCAGTGCTTTGGGGATCGAAGTCAAATACGTTGGCGAACTTATCTCGAATCTGATAAAAGCCGGTTACGTCCCCATGGTCTGGTAAATCCCAAGTTCAAAGTCAATAAATCACATATCCGGTGCCTCTTCCAAATAGTTCGCAAGATCCAGATCATCTACCGTTAAATTACCCTCTATATCGTAAAACACTCCATCCAGAATAATTGTAGGTGGGTTATTTGTAACGGTCCAAGTCCCGGTATCAGTCAAGACTTGATAATCGTTTTACCAAATATGGATTGACACTACATCCTAAAAAGACAGGTGTGTTTAGCTTCGGAAGGTTTGAGAGAGAGAATGCTCGCAAACAGAGCCGAAAAGCGAATACGTTTGATTTTCTGGGATTTACCCATTTCTGTGATAAAACAAGAAAAGGGTCATTCAAAGTGGGACGAAAGACAGCCAGGAATAAGTTCAGGGCAAAGGTCAAAGAGATGAATGGTTGGTTGAAATC
>JAJRSW010000105.1 GCA_024278595.1 Fidelibacterota bacterium
TTTCGAAGCGCACTATAAATATAGCCAGATCTTACAAAAAGATCTTCAACAACTCTTTGAGTCAGGAGCAACAGATGTCACATAAATTTAATCCCGAACGGGCTGGTAAATTGATCGCAGCCGAACGTTATGAAGAAATAAAACCCGAGGTGCTGCTCCAGCGACTGGGGTCCCCACCGGGAAGCACAATATTGGATCTGGGCTGTGGCAATGGCTTCTTCACTTTTCCAGCGGCCATGGCCATGGGGGCGGCAGGTATGGTGATTGCAGCGGATCTTTCGGAGCAGATGCTAACCCTTCTGAATCGTCGAGTGCCCCCGGAAAATGTCCAGGTGCTGCAGGTCGAAGAGATCAAGCTGGATGTGGAAACAGATTCGGTGGATGCGGCTGTGGTCATCGCTCTTTACCATGAATTCAAGACGCCTCTGGAAAATTTGAAAGAGATCAAGCGGGTGTTAAAACCTGCGGGAAAGATCATGCTCCTGGACTGGGATCCTCTGGCAAAGCGGGAGCGCGGTCCCAAGCAGGATCATCGCGTGTCACGGAGTCAGGTTGCTAAAGATCTGAAGACATCTGGTTTTGCAGTCACCAGCCAGGAAAATTATGTTGAAGATATCTGGCTAATCATCGCTCAACTTCCTAGCTGATCCGGTTTTAGGGGGGGGCTAAGAATCACCATGAAAAAATATAACTTCTACTATATCATCAGTACTGTGACCCTGGTTTTCATGATGCTCATGTTTTATCAGACGGTGAAGTTATCCAGTCGATTTGAGGATATCAGCCCGGCTGAAAAGCTGCGCCGCAAAGTTCTGGGGCATTATGTACTGAGCGAACTCAACCCTGCCGCCACCAAGACACACCGGGTAGAGATTGTCAGTCAGCTTGATTCACATAAAGTAGAATGGCTGGCAATTACCCGGGATTCATTGGATCTCCTCCAGGTGAAGTTGAGTGATTTTGAAGATGAACAGGTTTTAGCGGAGATCTACATCCCAGACTCCAGTGGAAATTTTCAACGTTTGGAGGGGTGTGAGTTGCTTTTGGCTGACTCCAGTGATGGAAAATATTTTGGCGGCACTATCGGTGATTTTTGTGGGTTCAATGCTGAATCACCGGAGTATCTTGTTCTGAAGCTGCTACTGAATGATCCGGAATTGTTGCTCCTGATGGAAACCAGACGACTTGACGACCAAAGTCTATTAAGCAGAACTGAATATTTGTTAGAGAGGTTAGACCCACGATGAGTAAAAAAGATATCCAATTTAAACTATTGCGCACAGATCTTTCAGGTGCCCGGCGTGGACAATTTTTCACCGAGCACGGCAAGGTTGAAACACCGGCATTTATGCCCGTTGGAACGGCTGGCTATATTCGGTCTACCCCCATGCGGGATGTGATTGAGTCAGGCGCCCAGGTGGTGCTGGGAAATACTTATCATCTCTCTCTTGGCGAACGCTTGCAAACAGTTAAACGGGCTGGTGGGCTCCACCGATTCATGGGTTGGGAGGGGACTATCCTGACGGATTCGGGTGGTTTTCAGGTGTTTTCGCTGGAAGGACGCGAGATTACTGAAAAAGGAGTCTCTTTTCAATTCGAAGAGGATGGGGAAAAGTTGTTCCTGGGACCAGAGGAATCAATGGCCATTCAACGGAACCTGGGTTCTGATATTGTCATGGCATTTGACGAGTGTGTGGATTACCAGGCCCCCCAGGAATATGTCCAGAAAGCGGTGGAACGTACCACCAGATGGGCTGAACGCAGCCGGGCCTATCCGCTCCAGGATCATCAATTCATGTTCGGAATTGTCCAGGGAGGCATCTACCAGTCTCTGCGTCGTCAGAGTGCAGCCGGGATCACCAACCTACCCTTCGATGGTTTTGCTATTGGTGGTGTAAGTGTGGGTGAGGGTCTGGATCTACTCAAAGAAGTGGTGGGCTATACCGCGCCTCTGTTGCCCCCCATGAAACCCCGTTACCTGATGGGTGTTGGCTTGCCGGAAGACATCCTGGCGTCAGTTAACCGGGGCATGGACATGTTCGATTGCGTTATCCCTACCCGCTACGCGCGACAGGGAACGTTATTCACGAAGATGGGAAAAATGCGTATCATGGATAAGACATTCCGAAAAGATAAATATCCACTGGATACCACCTGTCGTTGTTACACCTGCCAGACCTACTCACGGATGGTTTTGAGATATCTGTTCTTTACCAAAGATCCCCTGGCCGGAACCCTGGCCACGATCCACAATTTGACCTTTTACCAGGATCTCATGGCAGATATCAGACGGGCCATCGAGAAAGGTAATTATGAGAACTTTCAACGGGATTGGTTGAACCGCTATTTTCGCAAGAGTAAACCGCGTAAATAATTATGGCAAATCGGTGCATGTTTATCCAATCATTGCATGTTTTCCGTGTCTGATAAAAGCTGTAAACCTTAAGAATTAAACACTCGAATGCATCTTGCTTTACATTCGGGTGTCTTTTAAATTCACAATCATTTTATTTGAGCGCCCGGAGGAACAATGGCTGACATAGATTTTGCAAATGCTGATAGTAGAATGGCATACTTGAAAGATAATCTTGGACATCTCATGAATGGGATTGACAAGAATTATGGTCAAGTACTAATGAATGAATTAATGCGGCGCCTGGAAGCAACTGTCAGTGATTTTAATGAAGAAGTTAAAGCCATGCTGAGCCAGCTTCAAGGCGTAAAAACGATGCCCAGGGATAATATCATGGGTGGCCCAAAAGCAGCGCCCAAAGCGCCTGCCATGCCGGTCCAATCATCTCAGCCCATGGTTGAAGTGGAAGCAAATCCCACTGCGGATATTTCAGAATTTGAGAAAAGACTACAGTCTCTGGATCAGTAGCTACCCGCTCAAATTCAGACCCAATCTAACCTGCATATTTCATGAGGAAGCACAATCTGACTGGTTATTTTTATTTCTGACTGCGTTGTTCGGAATAAATCCGTCCTCAGCGGTCATGCAGACCGCTTGCGGGTGGTCCCTGAGCCAGGTCGAAGGGTGATTTATCCGCTCGCCTTGTCAGAAAATAAAATTCCTGCACCAGAATGAAGTCGAGTACAAAGAGTGTTTTCTTGAAATTTCTATAACCGGTATAGATACAATAGTATATAACCTCTTTTGCACGCCATCATGAAATATGCGGGCTAACAGCTTACAAAAGCGATGATTCAAATCGTCGCTACTCAATGAAACAAATGGGCTTATCACTCCTCTATTTTTTGTCACATGCACGTGCGACGATGTGAATAGTTGCTGGTTTCTTGGGAAGGCGCTTAAGGTTTTCTGATGCGTCGCTTTTTATCGTATTACAAATTCCAATATTTGAGGGCGATGATCCGAAGCAATTGTTAGATCTTCTACCGTAATGATTGGTAGTCTTAGCGGATTTATCCCTGTGCTGATAAAGATATAATCGATCCTGCTATCCGGCTTGTCCGCTGGGAAGGTGTATTCCGTGTCAGAGTCAACTGCCTGAACCCCATCTACCAGATGATCACTGATCAGCCGGTAAGTATCTGACTCTGGTTCAAAATTAAGATCACCAGCTAAGATCAGATTTTTTGAATCAGGCAGATTCTGGATGATCCTTTCGACCTGTTGATAGCGTTCCTCAGGTGATAAACCCAGGTGGGTCCCCATGATCACCAGCGTATCCTGCCCCAGGTCGATACTGGAGATAAAGACACTCCTTCCTTCTCGCAGACTATCTACTGAAAGATCGATCACCCGGAACTGGATCACGGGATATTTTGTCAATAAGGCATTCCCATATTCACCCCCGTCATAATCGATGGACCGCCCGAAAATGGTCTGCATGCCTAGACTACGCCCCAGGCTGTCTGTCTGCTGGACACTGAAAGACCGAAGCGTCCCATGGTCAACTTCATTCAAGACGATGATGTCAGGGTCAACACTTTTAATCACCCGGACTATTCGATCCAGGTCTAGAACCCGATCCAAGCCGACCCCATGACGGATATTGTAGGTCATGACTGTGTAGCTACCCGGGTTTGATGAACAGGCGTTTAGGGAAAACAGGGTCAGTAAAACAAGCAGGATATGTTTGGTGGATTGCATGGATGCTCTATTCAAATATCCGTTTGGCAAAGATGAAACGCTGGACAAGGTTTTCAGCATAGTCTTCATGGTCAGGATTCAAACTTTGGATCTGTACGCCTGATCCCAGGCTATGGATGACGCGGTCAGCTCCCAGATAAATCGCTGTGTGAGTTACCAGGCGTCGGCTGCCCCCAAAAAAGAGCAGATCACCTGGCAGCAGAGCGTCGGTCCAGCCTGGTAGTCCGATCAGACGTCCCACATTGGCCATTTCATCGGTATCCCGGGGGAGATAGAGATTGTTCAAGGCATAGCTCTGCATGACAAAACCGGAGCAGTCCACCCCATCAGCAGAGCGGCCCCCCCAGACGTAGGGTAATCCAAGATAGTGTTCTGCAGTAGTGATGATGGCTTCGCGCAGCGGATTGCTAGCAGGATCCACGATCTGAAAGTGCTCTGGTGGGATCTGAAGCTCAGATCCGTCGGCCAGGAGGACCCGATCGTTATCCAGGTATGGAAGCCGGGTACCCATTTTTATCTCGAGATCAACATCCAGTTCCAGGCTAGCGGCAAAAACAGCCTGTGGACCTATCTGGTAGCGGTTCCATTCAGACAATTCCACCGTGCGCAGCGCGGTTTTGGGGATATACCCCAGATACCCAACTGCAGATTGAACTTGAATATATGGATCAGCCTCCCGGATCAGCCGCACCGGTTCACCATAGAGCATCTCAGTACCTTCATGTTTCATGCTTACCGCTTTATAGCGACCCATAACATAGGGTACCGTAATAATGCCGTAGCTCAAGTCCCCCTCAAATTTTTCAGGCAGATAGTTTATGGAATCAAGGACTGGATAATCCCAACCGGCCTTTCGGATCTTTTTTATGATACCCTGAACAGGTCGCTTAAAAAATGCTTCACCTCGCAGAATGATGGTCTGAGATGCGATCTCAGCTTGAATGCTTTGAAACCAGATTCTGTCGTCCAGATAAAAAACGGAGTTTGCCTGGTCTATGATGGCATGAATTTCAGCATGTTTATCACAGGGCGGCGTATGAGCACATCCAGCAATTATCACCATGGATACGCTGATGATCAAAAGCTTGGAGATAGATCTGAGAGTATGCATGCAAGCTGACTCCTTCCTAAAATTATCCTGCCAGACAAAGTATATGATCATTATGCTGATGATACCAGGAATTAGGGTGCGAGATCAATTTAATTAAAGATATCTGCTGTTGTGTGGTGGCGAGTCAAACGAGTTGGTTTAATTGTAAAAATTCGGGTTAAATTTTCAGGTCTGTCGATAATCAACAGGGTTGTTCTGGAAGTCTTTCGAACCAGGAGGTCGAATATGTTAAAATATGAAGATCAATCAATACTCTCTGAACCTAAAAAAAGAATTCTCGTTGTTGAAGACGATATTCAGATGTCAAAATTCATTCAATTCAAGCTGGATTCCATGGGCTATAAGGTGGTGGGTGATGCCATCAATTGTGATCAGGCGCTGGAGCGTTCACAAGCGCTTGATCCAGATCTGATCCTCATGGATATCATGCTTGATGGTCATGACGATGGGATCGAAACGGCGCAGAAGATCATTGATCGCCAGCATGTCCCCATTATTTATCTCACGGCTCATGAGGATGAAGTGCTGTTCGATCGCGCCAAAATCACAGAACCATTTGGGTATTTAATCAAGCCTTTTAATGATCGCGACCTGCGGATCGTATTGGAAACGGCGTTTTACAGAAACGCCCAGGATAAGCAGCTCAAGCAGGCCCTTGAGGATGTCCGGAATATCATTAACAGCACCATATTTATTATGATAACTTATGATCTTGAGGGACACATCATTGAGTTCAACAAGATGGCCGAAAAAACCTTTGGACTTGAGCGTAAGATCGCCCAAAAGCGTGAGGTTGTCAGCTTACTGGAAAACAAACAAGACCACACCGTCCTTCTGGATGGAGATCCGCTGGCCGTTCATCAGCATGAAGAGATCAGTTTCCGTGACGAAGCTGGAGAGCCATTCCGGTGTCTGGTCATTTTGTCGCCCCTCCAGGGTTCAGGTGATGCAATACAGGGGCGCTTGCTGGTGGCTCAGCTCATTTAGCCAGGTAAAGGAGTTGCTCTATTCAACAGCAGGGGCTTGTTGGCGCTTAAGGAAGTTCACCAGGTACTTTATCGAAATTGCCTTGCTCAACCATCCACGTGCTGATAATATGGCATGCTCAAATGCTCGCCACCGTCCGCTTTCACTCTTTGTGCTTTAGCGCGACTGTGGTGTAACTATCGTCTCCGATAGATTCCCCCTACGCTTTTCAAGCTTAGCAGGGCAGCTAGCTAGATTCATTGACATGCTCCGGTAGCTCAGCTGGATAGAGCAACGGATTTCTAATCCGTAGGTCACAGGTTCGAGCCCTGTCCGGAGTACATAATTGAGACCAGTTTATCTGGTCTCTTTTTGTTTTACTCCCCGCATTAATACGATCGATATCAAGTAGTTTTGAAGATGGCTGTCTAGACATATCCGAATTACTTTGACGACTTACAAAAATGAAAAACCTCTTGATCTGGCAATAATCAAATGAAAACAATTATAGTAATCATGATAACTCTCCTCATAAATGGAGCAGCCTATTCCCAAGAGTGGTCTCAGGTCAGTTTAATTGGTGAGGATGTTAAAGCATTAGCCATCCAACAAAATAATTCTGCTGAAATTTTCGCTGGTACTGGTAGTAATTTCAGTACTCAGACCAGCGGTAAACTATACCGGTATAATGTTTCTGATAACCAATTAGACACCATCTATGAATCAGTTTCTGTCTCTGCGATAGAGTCTAATTCTGTGCAAGACTCAATTATATATGTTGGGCTTGTTTCAGCAAATATGACTCAGGCAGGAATTATTAGATCGAACGACTATGGGGAAACTTGGAATTGGGCAGATGAAGGCATCGAGTTAGATCCTGAATCAAGTGTTATCTCATTGAAAATTGATCCAACGAATTCACAGTATGCTTATGCTGGAATTGGTGGTTTTTATGGTGGAGCGGCTTATGGAACTGCAAATGCTGGCAGCTTGTGGGTAAATATTGGTGATATCCAGAACGGGGAAATTCCCGATGAGCACATATCAGCATTCGCGGTCGATCCTGAACAGCCGAACATCGTATATGTCGGTACATTGGGTTATGGATATATCCTAAAGTCTCTAAACAGAGGGGCTGACTGGACGATTATATTTGATGAAGGGATGATGGAGAGAGGTTGCGTTGATATAGTCATAGATCCCACAAATACTCAACGAATATGGGCTGTATTTCAAGGGAATGGGATATACAGGTCAGATGATGGTGGGGGATCTTGGATCGAATCTAACGATGGTATCAGCGACCTAACGACTCGTGATCTTGATCTTGACGCAAATGATCCCAACCATCTAGTCTTGGCATCAGGACTGAAGGTATATGAGTCCTTTGATGGGGGTGTCACGTGGATGGCGGATAGCTTGTATACATCTGTTGAAGGTCCATATATAAATACTGTGATGTTCAGTGCTCAAACCGATCTGATAATTTGTGGTATGACAAACGGGCTGTGGGTGAGGGATGTTATCACGGAACGAGTTGACCATTCAGTTAGCCATTATCCCACGAGCTTTGAGCTGAAATCAGCAACACCAAACCCATTTAACCACAATACATCTATCCCAATACACTTCTACCAAGATGAACAGCTCTCTGTATCAATCGTGGATCTCACAGGATCAATCCGATTTGAGGAGCTAATTTCGGGTCGAAAGGATCAAGGTTTTCTTTGGTCATGGCCTTCTTTAGATCATAACAGCACCTATTTCAATTCAGGAATATACATCATTCAAATAAAACCTGCAGGTAGTTTAAGCTTCACCACAGTGAAGGTTTGCCTTATTAAATAGTAGAGGGAGTGTAAAATGAGGAATTTGACTATGGGCATTTTGTTTCTTTGTGTAACCATAATGTTGACAATTATCCCAGACATTACCTTTGGCAGCGTTTCTTTTGAGAGAGGATATTGGAACGGGGATTCAGTTGACTATGTGAGTGATTTCGTCCTAGTGTTAAGTTAACTATGATATGACGGCTATATAATGTATATTGTACCAAAAGAAAGGGACACCATGGTACGCTATACAATAAAACTAAAGAAAACAGAAGTTGAGAGCCTAACCGAAACAATCAACAGAGGAAAGCACACAAGCAAGGCTTATCGAGGTGCCTACATTTTATTGAATTGTGATAAAGGAGATTATTCAAAAGATAAAACAATAACGAATGCTGATATTTGTAAAGTATTAAGAATAGGTGAAAGAACAATAGATCGCATAAAAAGGAAGTTTTTTGAGGAAGGTTTTGAAAGTGTCTTGGAAAGACGGCCATCGACTCAAAAATACAGAGGAAAAATTGACGGTGATTTAGAAGCCAGGTTAGTTACTCTTTGTTGCAGCAAGCCACCACAAGGTTATGCAAAGTGGTCCTTACGTTTACTGGCGGATCAAATGGTAGAATTAAAATATATAGATTACATATCCCACGTTTCAGTTGGCGAGGTTTTAAAAAAAACGAACTTAAGCCTTGGAAAGTAAAAGGATGGGGTAATACCCCCAGCAAAAAATGGGGAATTTGTAGCCAATATGGAGCATGTACTGGATGTTTATAAAGAAGCCTATGATGCGGATTACCCAGTTGTTTGTACGGACGAATCTCCCAAACAGCTCATTGAGGAAGTAGCATCAACATCAATAATGCCCGGTCAGGATGCAAGAGTGGATTACGAATATGTTAGACATGGGATGGTCAATATATTTATGGCAAATGAACCTTTGAAGGGGAAACGACTTGTGAAAATAACCGAGTATAAGACCAAAAAAGATTGGGCAAAGTTTATGCGACAAGTTGCTTATGAAATGTATCCTAAAGCAAAAAAGATACGGTTGGTAATGGACAATTTTAATACACATGTTGCCTCAGCATTTTATGAAACATTTACTCCTGAGCAAGCAAAGAGGTTAAGAGACAGATTTGAGTTTATTTACACGCCAAAACATGGTAGTTGGTTAAATATGGCAGAGATAGAATTACATGTGTTAAATGGCCAGTGTTTGAATAGGCATATTGCAACATTGGAGGAAATTACCAGTGAAGTAAGTGCTTGGCAAAATCATAGAAATAATAAAAATGCGAAAATAGACTGGCAGTTTACTAATGAAAAAGCACGGATAAAATTAAAAAGACTTTATCCGTCAATTTCTGGTTAACATAACACTAGAGGGCAAAATGAAAAATCCATTAAACCCATTCAAAACCTTGTTCCTTGTGATTGTTACGCTGACATTTCTGCCTACTTTTCTAGTAGCAGACTGGGAACTCCAAACCAATGGTTTGCCAGAATATACCGGAAGTGTCAATGCCATGGACGCTTGTGATCCGATGACTGCCATATTTGCTGATGCTGTACAATTAGATCCACAGCACGTGATCTATAAAACAAGTGATGGAGGTGAGTCATGGACCTCATTTCCAATCTCTGGAGCTGATACGCTGCAAATGATTCTGGACATCAGTATGGTAGATCCAGATCATATCTGGGTGGCAGGATATGCCCCCTCAAGTATTTATGCTACTGAAGACGGTGGCTTAAATTGGGAGTTACAGTATAGTGATTCTGCTGATAACTTTATCAACTATATCGAGATGTTTGATACACAAAATGGGGTTGCCTATCTAGATAGCGAGCCAGTCATCTTTCTAACTACGAATGATGGCGGTACCACCTGGGTATCTCATCAACAAGAGGGGATGCCTAGTTTCTCAATGCACTTGTGGCACCCTGTAGATTTTGTAAATCCCAGTGTTGGCTATTTTTATAAAAATATTGGTGAAACTGCACAGATATGGAAAACCACTGATGGATGTAATACCTGGACACTGACTACCATTGAAGAGAATGTATCTTTTCCCGTTATAAAATTCTACGATGAAAATACTGGTGTTCTAGCGGGCATGAATAATATCTGGTTTACGACAGACGGCGGAGAAACCTGGCAAGCCAAAGAAAAACCAGAAGCTGTGGTAGGTGACGTAGAGTTTGTACCGGGTGACCCTAATAGGATCTGGATATCCAATTATCGAGATCTACTATTTACAGCAAATGGTGGAACTCACTGGGATACGATATTATCAATTTATCCTGGGGAGTTAGCTGATATGGTTGTTGTTGATAATTCAAGTGCTTGGCTTATGGGTACAAGCGGTATCTATCACACAAACAATCCCACCTTGGTAAATATAGATCCCAGAGTTAATCAGCCACAAGGATTTGCGCTCACCAGGGTTTACCCAAACCCCTTCAACCCCAGCACAACCATTCAATACGAACTGCCGGAAGCATCATCTGTTACACTCCATGTCTACGATATTCAGGGACGACAAATCCAGACCCTGATCTCTGAATTGAAACCAGCAGGCTACTACGAAGCCAAGTGGGATGGAACAGACGAAGCCGGTAGACAAGTCGCAGCAGGAATGTACTTCGCCAAGCTTCAGGCAAGTGATTATTCGAGTGTTGTTAAGATGGTTTATTTGCGGTAAACAGTGCGGGAACCCAGCAATAGCATCATTTACCCAGTAAATTTCAAAACTTTTTCAAAATGGTCACTTTTTAGTCACTGACACCCCGCAGATTATCAACTCTCTCCAGGTACCTGCACTCCATCTAACTACTTGTTAAAGATGGACTGACCGACTACATTTCAGCACGACTAACTGACAAACGGGGGAGCTTAGAAAATGAAAAA
>JAJRSW010000009.1 GCA_024278595.1 Fidelibacterota bacterium
CACCCCCGAATAACACTTCATTTTAAGAGACGGAGAATTCATTTTATAAGATGAACAAAGCCACCTACGTTGAGATCGTTTTCCCCCTGAGCCTTGAGCAGGCCTTCACCTATACAACACCTGACGAGTTGACGGATGTAGTCCAGGTTGGCCAGCGGGTGATCGCTTCCTTGGGTCGCCGCAAACAACAGGGGATGATCATTGGCGTCAAGTCAGAGCCACCATCAGATTTCACCGGAAAATTAAAAAGCTTTGAGAATATTGTCGATCCGGTCCCCGTTTTTAATATTCCCCTCATTAACCTGCTCAAATGGATGAGCAGTTACTATTTCACCCCCCTGGGCAAGGTGATCCAGTCGGCCATTCCCTCTGATGCCCGACTCAAAAAAGAGGTCATTATTCAAGTCAGTCCCCTCTTAAAAGGGACAGATGACTTTACCCGCTATCTGGCAGACCAAAGGCTGGTGAAACTTTCCAGCCTAAAACGCAAATACGGTGGTTCCGGTGTATTGAATCGGGTGGCGCGTCTGCAAGGTCAGGGGCTGCTGGAGCTGGAGAATGATTTTTCGTTCAGGAGTAGTCGAAATAAAAATTATCTGATCATTCCAGATCTGGGACGTGATTCGGAAATACCCACCAATGCTCGCGCTCAACAAAGAGCCTTTGATGTGCTCAATGATTTCCCGGAAGGGATCTCTTTTGACCGGCTGAGAACTGAATATGAAGTTTATCTGCCGATCATTAAAAAGCTGGCTGATAGAGGTTTGGTGACCCTGGTGGAGCAGGAACCTGATATTGATCCACTCAAGGATTACCATCGACCGCCACCCAAAGAGATTCAGCTTAACCATGAGCAGGAGGTCGCTTTTGGTGAGGTAAAGCGGTCGCTGGACGAGAAGACCTTTGCACCCTACTTGCTTTTTGGTGTCGCCGGAAGTGGTAAGACAGAAGTTTATTTAAATGCTGCTGCCCACGCTTTGGAGCAAGGGCGATCGGTGATCATTCTGGTTCCGGAGATCGCTCTGGCCCCTCAGATCGCTTATCGGTTTCAGTCCCGATTTGGGAATATTGTAGCGCTGTGGCATTCAGGACTGAAAGGGGCAGAACGCGTTTGGACCTGGCAGCAGATTCAGAAAGACCGCTTCAAGATCGTCGTTGGCGCCCGGTCGGCAGTTTTAACCCCCATCCGGGATCTGGGTTTGATCATTGTTGACGAGGAACAGGAGAACAGCTACAAACAACAGGACAGTGAACCTCGTTACCACGCTCGGGATGTGGCTCTGGTGCGCGGGCGGGAAGAAAATGCTGTTGTTTTACTGGGTTCAGCCACACCGGCTCTGGAGAGCTATTTCAACTTGAGTTCTGAACGCTACAAAGGTTTGCATCTTACCAAACGCTGGGAAAAATCCAAACCACCCCTGGTTGAGCTGGTGGATATGGGCCAGGAAAGGAGCGAGACCAGAGATTTCACCAATCCCTTCTCCCGCAAACTCACAGAAGCAATCAAAGAGACCCTGGCCGCCGACAAACAGATCATTCTGTTTCAGAACAGGCGGGGTTATGCCCCGGTGATCACCTGTCGCGACTGTAATTGGACCATGACCTGTCCCCATGATGATCTGTCGTTGACCTATCATAAGATCGGTAATAAAATGAGTTGTCATTTTTGTGACTATCAGGCGCCGCCACCGCATAGTTGTCCAGAATGCCGTTCACTGGAATTAAAATTTGGCGGAATGGGCACTCAGATGGTAGAAGAAGCCCTGGAAGCACAATTCCCGGATGTGCCGGTTTGTCGCATGGATATGGATACGACCAGAGTTAAGGGATCTCATACAAAACTGCTGGGTGATTTTGCCCGGGGCGAGTATAAGATCCTGCTGGGCACGCAAATGATCGCCAAGGGTCTGGATTTTGAGAACGTTACCCTGGTGGGGGTCATCAATGCCGATTCCGGTTTGCATTTTCCGGATTTTCGGGCTCGTGAGCGAACCTTTCAGTTGGTGTACCAGGTTTCCGGGCGATCTGGCCGGGGCGAGTTTCCGGGGCGCGTGGTGGTTCAGACCTGGATGCCGGATGACATCTCCATCAAATGTGCCACCAGGCATGATGTTAAGCTTTTCTATAACAGCGAACTCAATGATCGCAGTCAGTTGAACTATCCACCTTTCTCGCGAATGATCGCCTTCAGTTTTCAAGGACGTTTTCGGGAAAGTGTTATCAAATTAGCAGAACAAGCGGCCCGGACATTAAGAAACCAAAAAATAGTTGAACTGTTGGGTCCGGCCCCGGCGATGATCGAGAAGAGTCATTTGGGTTATCGTTGGAAACTGGTTCTGAAAAGTGGCAAAGAAGATGACCCCCAAGGTTCGTATCTAAGGCAGGCCGCCCGGTATATTCTGCAAAACACGCAGGATCGCAATATCCGGGTAACCGTTGATGTGGATCCCTATCAGATCTTGTAGTCACCACCCACGGATTCATCCGTGGGCTGCTGGGCTGTATTGGCTTGGATGGTGGGTTGGCTGATCGAAGCGAAAATAGACGATAAGCCTGGGTTATAGTGTTCTAGGATCATTGCTTACGCATTCTCCATGATCTCTAGAAAATTAGTTGTTGCCAGGGCAAGTTGGCTTTAAAGTCTCCCTGTGAAACAAAAAGTCCCCATATTAGGCCTGTTCATTTTTCTGGTCTCCCTAACGACGGTTTCGGCTGCCCTGCAATTAAAAGCCGAAAAGTTCACTTTGATCAGCGATAAGGGAGACTCAACGCTTCTGAGGAGCGCCCTTGAACTGATCCATAAGGAGCAGCAGTACTACCAGGCTTTGTTTGGCTTGAGTCTTGAAAAAGAAGTGGAAATCAGATTTTACTACAACCCAGACCAGGCGGGTTCGCGAATGCATACAGCGCCCTATTGGAGCGCCGGAATCGCCCGGGCGGGATCAGAAATTTTGATTTATGGTCGTAATCGGAATCAGTGGCTTGCCACCCTGAAACACGAGTTGTTTCACACCCTGCTGGGGCAGAATGAGGTTAGTGTACCCGTTTGGTTGAATGAAGGCCTGGCCCAGTGGCAGGCCGGTCAGATGGACTGGGGCGGCTTTATGGAGTTGGGAACAGCTACCGCCCGGGGCAAGCTTATCCCCCTGGTGGATCTGGATGTAATCCTGAGTTTCAACCACAAACGGGCGAGCCTGGCCTATGCGCAGGCCTTGGATGCCACCCGTTTTCTCCTCAAACGTCAGGGCGAGTCCATCTTACCCTATTTGTTGAGAAATGATGATCTGGGGTTCCGCAAACGTTTCAAACTTGAGACCGGTGAGGATATCATCGATTTTGAGATAACCTGGCGTAAGGATCTGGAGACTCGATTTTGGTTTTTCAAGATATCGACCATCCCTGGTTTACTCTGGGCACTCTCGCCCCTGATCGTGATCCTAGCCTGGTTTCTCAAACGCCAACGGGGGAAAAAGAAACTCCAGGAATGGGATGATGAGGATCGACTTCAAAACGAACCGAAATACTTCGCATAGACGTCTTGATATAGAACACACTCCGGTAAAAAGTGTGACCCGAAACACTCCGGAATGAGCTCAATCCACCATATTTACCATCGACAATACAAGTGACAGCCGGTCTGTAAGGCTCACTGTAAATCAATCGCGGGGATTGTTGGGAGGGTTGGATCATGGAAGAAAAGAGTGGTTCTGGGGTCCAGATATTTTTTCTGATCGTGGCCATCGTTATTATGATCAGCCTTACCCGCTTTTGAACAGATCATTCCCGGATTAGTGTCATGTCAAGCATGATTTGTCGCAACCAAGTCTTGTTATTATTCCCGCTAATTGCGTTAAATATTATAAGCATAGCGACTACTATGCTCACAATATTTGCCTTGTTATCGAAAATAATCCCGGCGACTTTTTACACATTTCACGCTTAACATAACACTGGTTGCTTTCAGATCGTCAAACGAAACATTCCGGGTTACCGTTTACGGCCCTTGCGGGTAAATGTAATTACTGCCGACTTTGACCTGATAGATCCGGCCTTTCGCGTTGGTTTCAAAAATTACCAGTTCCCCATTACCATTATCACCGACCATGCGGAAAGTATCTTCGCCTTCAGGGGCCAGTTCAATGATTTCACTTCCGGGGTTATCTTCAGGGGGATAACTGAGGGTGCTCATCACCAAATGCTTAGCTCTAATCAGTACCTCAGTATAGTATGGTCCAGGTTCCACGTAAGTACCCGTATATTTTTTCCAGGAAATGTCGAATTCTGATAAGCTTTCCGTGGTCTGAGCATATTCAGCCAGAATGAGGGGTCCCATATAGTCCAGGATGTGCCGCGCCAGAAAGCTTGGTTCACCATCATCCGCATTTGTAAGAACGATGACACCAACCTTTTCTTCCGGAATGAACATGATCTGCGTACGATTACCACCCACCCATCCGCCATGACCATTTACGGTTTTTCCATTGCGCTGCCAGACCGCCCAACCTAGTCCCCAACCGCTGGACCAACTGGGACGCAGGAACTGGACCCGCTGCATTTCCTGCAGTGAGCTTCCCTTGAGAACTGCTTCAGGCGTATTGTCATCTTCCCGAAATTGCAGACTCACATAATTGGCCAAATCTCTCACAGTGGAAGCAATACTGGCTGCGGAAGCAATACCCTTGGTGTCTGTGTACTCTTCCACTTTGTGAGTAATCCCTTCAAGCCTGTGCGAGTAGGGTGTCACCAGGAGTTGTTGATATGCTGAATCCGGAATGACCGAACTACCACTCATCCCCAGAGGCTCGAAAATATGAGTGCGGATATATTCCTCATAACTTTGGCCGGATACCACAGCAACTATTTCACCGGCCAGGGACATACCCAGATTTGAGTATTTAATTTGAGTCGCTGGCGGATAGATCGTTTCCTGGTTTGCCAGCGTGGTCTTGATCTGTTCCATGCTTGGAAATTTGTGATCAGTCCAGTAGGGAAAGTCGGCTTCCCGGGGTAATCCCGAGGTGTGAGTGAGTAATTGTCTTATGGTAATGGCCGGTTGATCGGGGAAACGTTGAGAAATGTTAAACCAGGGTAAATACATGTTAACCGGATCGTCCAGGCGCAGCTTGCCGGCATCGCGGAGTTGCATGAGGGCTGTGGCAGTAAATGTTTTGGTAATGGAAGCGATCCGGAAGGGGAAATCTTCTGAGAGGGGTGTCTGTTCCTCAATATCAGCAAAGCCAAAAGACCGGGTATATACCAGCTCCTGGTCATAGATCAACCCGATACTGATACCGGGAATATGACGATATTCCTGCTGAGCATCCACCCATATCTCCAGTAATTTCAAATTGGGTTGAAGGTTTTTAAGACGGGTATCCGATTTACTCATTGAAAAACATTGAGAGCCAATAACCAACAGGCCGATCAGGGTGATCAGACGATAGCGTTTCATAACAACCCCTCCAAAATAGCTTTATTAAGCGTCAATTAGTATCTGTGTCAACCTCAGAAACTCCCGGGGACTGAGTTGTTCAGGCCGGAGGCTCAGGTCAAACTTATCCTCGATATGTTTATCTTCCAATATGGTTTTCAAACTGTTGCGCAGGGTCTTGCGGCGCTGATTAAAGGCGGTTCGAACCACTTTTCGCAGATTGGGTTCCATTTCCACAGAAACCAGCCGTTTTTCATCAAAACTGAATCGAACGAAGCAGGAATCCACATCTGGTACCGGATGGAAAACATGACGACTAATATCGAACAGATATTCAGTTTTGGCAAACAGGGCGGCATAAACGGACAGGATACCATATTGTTTAGATCCGTGGGGCGCAACCAGTCGCTTACCAACCTCCTTTTGCATGAGAAAATGCACATCCGTGATCCGCTCATGATGTTCGAAAGCCTGCAGAATCAAGGCTGAGGTGATATAGTAGGGGATATTTCCGATCAAGCGAAAGGTTCCGAGAGCTTCAGGAGGTGACCATTTTAGAAAATCAATTGTCTCGTATGAGAAGGAGTCCAGCTCTAAGGCTATTGGCTCCAGGTATTCCTCCATGCGGGCATCGATCTCAATGGCGTGCAGTTGTTTCACTCGCGGTGCGAATAGGCGGGTCAGTGCTCCGGTTCCGGGACCAATTTCAATCAAAGTTTCATCAGCTTGAGGGTTGACGGTTCGGACTAGTTTATCCATAAAAGCGGGATCTGTGATAAAATTTTGCCCCCATTTTTTGAAGGACCGCAGGTCAGGTCTTAGTCCCATGGTATGATCCCCACGCATAAAACCAGGTGGTGTCCCCAGATGCTGGTTTGCCTAAAAGCAGCCCGCGACTTCAGTCGTGGGAACCAGGGTTCATTAAAAACCAAAAAACGATTGTGCATTATGGGTGGTTGCATCGGCAATGTCTTCAAAGCTGAGTTGTCGCAATTCAGCAATTTTGTGCGCTACGTGGGGTAAGTATTTGGGCTCATTGGGTCGCTTACCGCGCTGGGGGGCTGGTGTCAGGAAGGGACTATCTGTTTCCAGCATGAGACGATTCAGGGGCATTCTTGCAGCAACATCCTGAACCAGTTCATTTTTCTTGAAGGTCACCGTCCCGGTGAATGAGATATGATAGCCTTTGTCGATCAGGGGTTTGGCGATGTCCCATCCGGTCGGCCAGCAGTGAAAGACCCCTCTGGTATTTCCATGTTCCAGAACCTGTTGCAACACATCCTGGTCGGCATCCCGGTTATGAATAATGGCTGGCTTCCCCGTGGCCAGGGCCAGATCCAAATGATCCCGAAAAAATAGCTTTTGCAGGTCGGGTGGAGCGTCATCCCAGTAATAGTCCAGACCTGTTTCACCCACAGCCACGACCTTGGGGTGGGCCAACATATCGAGGATCTGATTCTCCCAGTTATCCGGTGCTTGGGCACAGTCATTAGGGTGGATCCCGGCCGCCGCATAGATTTGAGGATATTTTTCAGCCAGCTGAATAGCGATCTCTGAAGTCGGGATATCGATCCCGATAACCACCAGCTTGCGGATACCCTGTTGCTCCGCTGCTTCCAGTACTTCATCGGTTCGTTCAAGCAGGGGTTTAATATTCAGGTGGCAGTGGGTATCTATCATGTTAGGGGTTTGGAGATAGAGGTTAGGAGGTCAATAGTCCTTGATTGGGTCAAGCGCTGTCGGAAAGAGCTGTTTGTTGATACTGGTGCCAAGTTTTTGTCAGCTACGCTGGTGGAGATTCTTCGCATGCGCTCAGAAAGACACTTTAAGGATACAAGTCAAAAGTAGCACCTAACGCCTCACACCCAAGCCCTAACGGACCTTTGTTCCCGCTGCAACCTCTTTCAAGGGGATCAAGGGTGAAACAGTGGTTCCATCATCGGCCGCCAGGATCATTCCTTCAGACAGCTCTCCCCGGATCTTTGCCGGCCTCAGGTTGGCTACGATTGACACAGTTTTTCCCAGCAGATCTTCCGGGGTGTAATGCTCAGCAATACCGGCGATCACCTGGCGCTGTTCTGCTCCCAGATCAACCTGCAGCTTAAGCAGCTTATCAGCATTTGGATGTTTTTCAACCCTGATAATTCGGGCGACCCGGATGTCCATTTTCATGAAGTCATCAAAACTGATCTCAGGCTTCAGATCAAGCTGCTCGGGTTTTTCCTCGGGGGTTTCTTTTACTTCAATGCGTGGGAAAAGACCGTCTGTTTTACCGAGCTGTGTGCCAGGTTTAATGTATCCCCATTCAAACCAGTTGGTCTCCGTCAGCCGGGATTTGGCAGAAGTTCCCATGACCTCAAGCAGTTGTGATATTTTATCCGGCATAATGGGATAAAGATGAACAGCGCTCAGGCGCAATGCTTCGGCAGCATTGTAGAGCACGGCTCCAGCTCGCTCTTTATCAGTCTTCATTAACTTCCAGGGTGCTGTTTCTTCCAGATAACGGTTGATCTCCCGCAATACATCAAAGACATGGGTGATGGCATAATTCACCCGTATTTGATCCAACTCGCTGCTGACCTTTTCCGGCAGACCGGCAACATGTTGAGCCAGGTCGGCATCAACAGGCTGTGTTTCTCCTGGATCTGGCAGGGTATAGTCAAAGTTTCGACCGATCAATTTCGTGATCCGGTTGACCAGGTTACCCAGGTCATTGGCCAGATCAGAATTATAGCGATTAATAAAGCCTTCCAGGGTGAAGCTGGCATCCTGACCCGGTGTCATTTCACGCATGAGAAAATAGCGCAGGGCATCCACCCCATATTTTTCTGAAAGATCAAGGGGACGCACCACATTGCCCAAAGATTTAGACATTTTAGCAGCTCCCATGAGCCACCAACCGTGGGCAAAGATAGTTTTTGGCAGGGGCAGATCAGCAGCCATAAGCATGGTGGGCCAATAAACAGCATGGGTCGTTAGAATATCTTTTCCAATAAGATGAAAATTAACCGGCCACCACTTATTAAAGGTTTCTGCTTCATTCGGATAGCCAATGGCTGAGATATAGTTGGTCAGGGCGTCAAACCAGACATAGGTCACATAGTCACTATCAAAGGGGAGCTCGATCCCCCAGTTTAGACGAGATTTTGGCCGTGAAATGCACAGGTCACCCAACTCCTGTCGCAGAAAGCCAAGCACCTCATTTTTGCGGAAAGCGGGTTGAATAAAATCAGGATTATCATGGATATAATTGATCAGATCTTCCTGGTAACCAGACATCTTGAACCAGTAATTGGTTTCAGAGAGGCGCTTTACATCTCGCCATTCACCTTCTTCATACTCCTTGTCCGTAAGGAACCGTTCCTCTGCAACAGAATACCAGCCTTCATAGGTGTCTTTATAGATCAGGTTCTTGTCCCAGAGTTTTTGCAGCAAGTGGGCCACCACCGATTTATGGTTGTCCTGAGTTGTCCGAATGAACTGGTCATAATTAATATTAAGGGCCGCCCACTTTTCCTGAAAACGGACGACATATTCATCCACATGCTGCTGCGGCTCAACGCCCCGTTTTTCGGCTGCCTGTTGGACTTTTTGGCCATGTTCATCCGTCCCAGTGAGAAAATAGGTCTCATCACCCAGGGTCCGGTGGAAACGAGCCACTACATCAGCGAGAATGGTGGTATAGGCGTGGCCGATATGTGGTTCATCGTTTACATAATAGATCGGAGTGGTAACGTAAAATCGGGACATTTGAACCTAGTTCTTTCTTTATTTATTATCAGTGTCCATGCGTTTCAGGGTTTTTTTGATCGTGCTTAGGTCGTAGACTTCCGTGCCACCCTGTTCGAGGCTAACTGTACAACGCCGATTCAAAATATCATTGGCGATCAAAGTCCCCATACCTTCCGCCGTTTCCAGGGGAATGCCGATGGAAGGGAAGTCTTTTATGGATTCATGGTAGAAATCCCATTCAAAACGAAGACAACATTTTAATTTTCCACAGGCACCGCTGAGTTTACTGGGGTTGATGGGTAAATTCTGGTCTTTGGCATATTGGGTTGTTACGGGTTCAAAACCATCCATAAAACGGGAACAACAGATTTGCTGACCACAGGGACCCTGACCATCCAGCCGACGAGCATAGTCACGGACACCGATCTGTCGCATCTCGATCCGGGTGCGGAATACGAAAGCGAGATCTTTGACCAATTGACGGAAATCAACCCGTTCTTCAGCGGTGTAGAAAAAGGTCATTTTTCTGCGATCCAGTTGATATTCCACATCTACCAGTTTCATTTTGAGTTTGTTTTTTTCGATGAGTTCCAGGCCTTTAGTGAACACTACCGGTTCTTCCCGCCGATTACTGTGATAGGCGCCGATTTCCTTTTCACTGGCTTTCCGGATCAAATTTTTAATGTTCTCGCCATGCTTGCGATTGTTGTATGCTGGTTCAGCACTGGGGCAGCGGTTACAACCATTGGTTTTGTTGCATACGGGAGCCACTTTGCCAATATCTTCCCCAAGCTCGGTCTCTACTATGACATAATCTCCGGAACCAAGCTTCAGCTTGTTGGGGTTCAGATAGGTTTCCCGGCGGTTGCCTTTGAAGCTGACTTTTAGATATCCAGGAAAACTTGACTCAGTATCCCGAGATGATTCATACTGCTGCTGTTTATAGTGGGTCATGTTATTTATGTCCTGACCGGCAACCCTTTGGTTTTCGGCTCTATTCTTTTGGTTTCATACCTGGCGCAGTTTATCTCCGCAGGTGTTTTCGCAGTTCAAAAAATAAGGCAGTAAGCGCTAGCTGCAAATGAACTTTACGTTCCAGCGCATTCTTTGTGCGCTCAATCGCTTTAATGGCACCCTGGCTGTCACAATTTGGAAACAGTTTGTTCATCTGTTGGGACTGGGTGGCCCACAAGACGGTCTCGCCCATTTTGACCTTCAACGCAACATCCCGAAAGAAAAGAATCAGCAAAGAGAGAAACTGCTGCCGGGAGTCATCGGTTTGCTCTTCTTTATCCGCCAGCAATAAGACCTGCTTATGGACGGACACAAAATCCTCTTTGGCCAAAGTATTCAAGGTCGCTCGGATGCGATCCAGCCAGAAGGTATTGTCCTGTTCAGCATAACCATGAGCAGCCGCCAGGTCTCCCATGGACATCCGCGCACAGATCTCCGCCTGTACCGGATCGACCCCCTTTTTCTGGAGCAGGTCTTCCCGAATCAATTTCCAGTTAAGATCAGGTACATGGTGCAAAGCACAACGCGAGCGAATGGTGTCAGGTAGGCGGTCAGCATATTCTGTGGTTAGTAGAAAGATTGTGCCAGCCGGTGGTTCTTCCAGAATTTTCAGCAGCGCATTGGCCGCTTCCATATTCATTTTGTGGGCCCGCAATATGATGATCACCCGGGTCGTCCCCGGGTCAATGGCCAGGTAAATGTCCTTACGTAGCTTCCGAATTCCAGCAATACGGATGTCGTTGGCTGCATCTATCTGGAGGTGATAATAGGGCCAGGCGGCCTTTTTGGCCAGTTCCTCATTGATCAGGATCATTTCCTTTTCTTTGATCCCTGTAAAAGGGTCGGTCTGATTGGCTGATCTACGGGGCAGGGCAAAAATAAGCTGCAGGGCTTGATTTTCCAGATTAAGGAATTGACGACAGGAGATACAGTTACCACAGGGTTTTTTGGTGTCAGCTTTACAGTTTAGCGCCGCGGCAATAAAAAAAGCCAGGGCGTCCTTACCAACACCGGAATGGCCACTCAGAATGTGAGCATGGCCAAACCGACCGGAACCGATGAGGGTCTCCCAGTATCGGCGAGTCTGTTCTTGCCCGATGAGTTGGAATTTATTCAACGCTTCAACCATTTCAGGGGGTTTTCTTTATCCTTACCTTTCCAAACTTCAAAATGCAGTCGGGCGCCATCCAGGCTGCCAGTGTCACTAACCTGGGCCACGATCTGATCGCGAAGGACGTAACCATTCATATTAACCTGAATATTATCAATATGCGCGTACACGGTATAGTAGCCATCACCGTGATCAACGATAATGGTATTACCATAGCCAGGGATCCAGGTAATGGCGACAACGATCCCGTCTAACACAACCCGTACACCTTTTCCTTTTGGCGCGGCGATATCTATCCCGGGATTGTTGGTCACGGTCCCCAATTTCTTATGCTTGTGAGGTCCAAAGGTACCAACCAGCGTGCCCTGGACCGGCCAACTCAGCTGTCCCTTTTGCTTGGCAAACTCACCTTTTGCCTGATCCATGGTCATTCCGCGCCGGCGGGCCAGCTCACGTAAGCGCTCTTGTTTTTTTTTCTCCAGATCCTGGATCATGCCCTGAATCTTTTTGGCAGCGGTCTGTTTGGTCTTGACCTGCTGTTCCATGGTCTTGCGATCTTTTTTAAGGAATTTGAGTTGTGATTCCTTTTTCTTTTGTCGTGAGGCAATCTGCTTACCGGCCTGATCCTCTTCGCGAATATTACGTTTCACTTCCCCCAGGCGACGGGCCAGGCTGTTTTGACTGGTTTTGTTGGCAGTGATCAAGCCCTGTAATTTATTCAGGGTTTCTCGCTCAGCATTATTGATGGCAGATAAATAGGTGGATCGACGTAAGACCTGATTCAGGTCTCCGGAAGTTAGCAGCAGATCTAGATCGCGGTTTTGGCCCATTTTGTAGGCGCGCACGGCCCTCCGGGCTGCCCGTGCTTTCATAACTCTGATCTTCTCATTCGTGGTTTGGATGGTTTCGGTCAATAAGCCGATCTGGCTCTCTTTAAGCCTTCTTTCTTTTTGCAGCTCGCGTTTCAACTGAGTGATCATTGCGATTTGTTTATCCAGAGCCTGGATCTGTTTGATGGTAGATTTTTCATCTTTTTGAGACCGGCTAATCCTTGAATTGAGTCGGCTGATCTCTTTTCTAATCTCTTTCAATTTATTGGATTGAGAATTAATGCTATTATCCAGATCTTCAGTTTGACCCCCAGAAAGCACCGGCAGAGAAAGAGCCAATATTAGTATGCAAGACAGTTTTTTCATCAGCTTTCAAGATAAGTGCGAACCTGGAGAACCCATACATCAAAAATGCCTGGAATTGCGTGATCTGTGGGTCAACAATCAGAATCAATCAAGCTGGTTGGCCGGTTCACCTGGTGGTTTCCGCTTATTTTGTGCCGACTAGGAGACATTTCAGACTGGAAATAACCGTTAAGGGGCTGGAGTAAATAGTGTAAATGATTGTTTGCTTTTAGATTTGGCAGTCTAATATTCCACGCAATAGTCAGGAAAGTCTAATATTGGACAAAAGTGCTTTTAGCAGTTGACTGCAAAAGAGCCTGACGAGTAGTAAGCCACCACAGGTGGTATGTTTTAAGAAAGAGGTACATGTACAAATGACTGATAATTTAGTCAACGGTGTGGTCAAGTGGTTCAATGATGAAAAAGGCTACGGATTTATTCAGCAGGAAGACGGTCCAGATGTGTTTGTTCATTATCGGGCAATCAACTCAGAAGGCCGCCGCTCTCTGAAAGAGGGACAAAACGTTACTTTTAATGTCACACAGGGCGAAAAAGGTCCACAGGCAGAAAACGTTACTGCTGTCTAATTCTTTTCTGAGAATACAGTTAAACGCCGGTCTCTTAGGAGCGCCGGCGTTTTTTTAATCCGATCACCTTAATTTCTGGAAATGGAGCCGGATGGCGCTGGGACCACTGGGGCTTCTCCTGGGTTGGCATTCCGGAGTTCAGGAAAGAATCCAAGGCCAGGCAGAGCGTAATTTGGCCAAATTTATAACGCGTGCAAAAAATAGCTAAAATACTTGTGTAAGTCCATTCTATCCATTATAGAGACGCGAACGGTGTGGGAGCTTTTCCATCCGGATTTTTGGAGAAAAAACAAGGAGATTTCCTGAAATATGTATAGAAAAGTAGCCGTCGTCACTGGAGCCAATAGAGGGCTGGGGCTTGCACTCACCAAGGCTTTGGCTGAAGACGATTATAAAGTATTTATGGTGGGGCGAAATAAGATCGAGATCGATAATGCCTCTGCAAAATTGCAGGAGGCTGGCTTGAATGTTGAGGGGTTTGAGGCGGATGTGAGCAAGGCTCGTCATATCACGGCACTTTCATCTTATGTACAATCCCAATATGACCATTTAGATCTTTTGATCAATAACGCCGGAGTCATCATTGAACCAGGTGGTCTGGATAGTCAGGTGACCTGTTTTACGGTAAATCCGGATCTGGTTGAAGAGGCTTATTCCATCAATACAGTGGGCGCTTTACGCCTGGTACAGGTTTTCTATGACCTCATGTTAAAATCCCGCAAACCGCGCATTGTGAACGTGTCTACCGGAATGGCCACCCTGAGTAAAATGGAAGGTGGCTGGCCGGCGTACCGGATGTCAAAGGCCGCCCTGAATGCCTTGACTGGTGTTTTGGCAGCTGAGTTTGAAGGTACCCGCATGAAGGTTAATTCAGTTTGCCCCGGCTGGGTCAGAACCGATATGGGTGGACCTAACGCAGAGCGTTCTATTGAAGAAGGTATCAAAGGGATTCTATGGGCCGCCAAACTGCCCACAGACGGTCCTTCCGGTGGGTTTTTCCGCGACGGGAAACCAATAGCCTGGTAGATGACCTAACAGGATTTTATTGCTAAACCCCGTGCCTGGTGCATGGGGTTTTTATTTTACCGTAGCGACAAGGCTTGCCTTGTCTCTACGGGGTTTCACGAATTGGGAATTTGTTTGGTGCCGGGTTAGCTTGCCAGGCAACTTTTAAGTAATGGAGCAATAGCAATGTATACACCAGACCCAGTTCGCTATGATTCAATGAGCTATAATGCCGGGCGTTTGATTAAAAGTCAAATAGCTGTATCATGCATGGACAAGAAGAATTGATCGGTCTATACTAAGGAAATTAAGAGGTTCATGAATTGTTAATTCAAACTACAAACCAACTGGTAAAATTCATTGCTGACATCGGGTCCCCTCCCTATGTCGCCATAGATACTGAATTCATTTCGGAAAAGACATATTATCCCCAGTTGTGTCTGGTGCAGATTGCATTTGGATCGAATGCTGCGGTAATTGACCCCCTGGGTGACCTGGATCTCAAACCACTGATAGCGTTTTTAGAGAACCAGAAAATTATAAAGGTTCTGCATGCGGCTCATCAGGATTTAGCCATCTTCTGGAACAATTTCCGACTTGCTCCTAAGCCCGTTTTTGATACACAAGTTGCGGCCATGGTCTGTGGTTTCGGGGATCAAGTCTCGTATGGTCAACTCGTGAAGGTGTTTGCCAACACCCGCTTGGATAAAAATTCACAGATCGTTGATTGGTCCAAGCGCCCGCTCCTGGAGCGCCATATTGAGTATGCACTGGCTGATGTTGTATACCTCGGTACGGTTTATGAGAAACTGCTTGAAGGCATCCGGAGGCGAAAGCGGGCAGGTTGGATCGAAGCGGAAATGCTGGAGCTATCAGATCCCAAACGGTATGTATTTAATCCTGACGTCCAATCCAGAAGATTAAAAATGAGATATCTAAAACCCCGCCAGCTAGCCATGCTTCATAAAATGATTTTATGGCGTGAGGAGCGGGCAATATCTCAGAATATTCCCCGAGGCTGGGTTCTTAAAGACCTTGCTTTGCGTGATATAATCTCAAATCCACCTCAAAACCGGCAGGAACTTGGCCGTATTCGTGGGATTGGTGGTCTTGCTAAAGATCAGGTCGGTGAAGAAATCCTGGAATGCATTCGTAAGGCAAAAAACCGGCCTCTATCAGAATGTCCACCTGTTGAAACCGTTAATACACACAATCAAGCAAAAGACAGCACCATGGTACTATTGCGGGCATTGCTCAAGCATGTCTGTGAGCAGAATGAAGTCGCCTCCAAGCTGGTAGCATCAAGATCTGAGCTGGAAGAGATCGCATTGGGCGGGGCAAACCGGGTAAGCGGGGGCTGGCGCGGAGAGATATTTGGAGGTTTAGCGAATCAATTGCTAAAGGGGCAGATAGCTCTGACGCTAGCAGATGGCGACTTTGAGATTGTAAAGCGAGGGTAGTCGCTTCCAGATATGCTTGCAGGGCTATGATTGGTCTTCACCTGAAAGAGCACCGTGCTTCACTTATGGCGGCAATTTGTTAAGCGTTAATTGGCGGTGTTGCGTATGTCGCTATGGGCCAGCGTGTTACAGAATGGTGGACCAGACGGCATCCCCATTGTAGCCCCAATTGTGTCTATCAAACCTAACCTGAATAATTCATAGCCACTAAGTCACGAAGGCACAAAGTTTTAAAAAATATATGCTTAGCAAAAATTATCACTCACAGATGCAAGTAATTCTGTTTAAAATGAACCTGTTCATAA
>JAJRSW010000106.1 GCA_024278595.1 Fidelibacterota bacterium
AGCTGGGATGGAAACAATGAGCACGGACAGCATGTTGCCAGTGGGATCTACCTCATTAGTTTGCAATCCGCGAGTTTTCAGGCAACCAAGAAGATGGTGCTGCTTAAATAAGAGGCAAGCAGTGCACAAAGAACCAGTTAAGGACGCAAGATCTTGCGTCCTCGGCAATAGGATGTTTAGACCATGCATGAAAAACTCCAATTTACCATAATCCTCCTGATCAGCAGTTTAACCCTGTCTGGTGCGCCAAAGCGACCGGCCTGGGTTGATGCCATTCCCCAGATGCCTCACCTGTATCAGGGCTTTGGTGTGGCTGACGCCACCGGTTCCGCCGAAGAGGATCGGTTAAGAGCTGACCAGGCCGCTCGGACGGAGATCATCCAGGAGATCAGTTCCACCATCAGTTCTGAGATCAGCTCCTACTATGAGGAGACTCTGACGTCTGGCGATCTCAACAGTTCCGATAATGTTGAAATGTTCAGTTCGCTCTCCAGTGCCTATGCTGAAGCCACCATTGAAGGCATCCAGATCACTGACCGTTATTTTGACAAAAAACAAAAGATCTATTATAGCTATGCCACCCTCTCCCGGGACGCTTTTCAATCACAGATGGCGCGTAAGGCTGGTGAAGCCAGGCTCTATGCCATCGAGCGCTTTGCCTATGCAGAAAAAGCCCTGAAAAATGGCGATATCAGTTCAGCCCTCAATCATTTAAGCAGTGCGTTAAACCACGTTCTGGTGGCGCAATCCATTGTTAAGAAGCATCTGGACGGAGATCTGAACCATGATGGTCAGCTTGAGTTCCTGGATACGGGCTTGAGTCATGAGATTGCTACTCTCCTCCACAATATCCGCTTTATCAAATTGGGAGGGGATGGTCAAAAGGGTGAGCGTGATCAGGCTCTGTTCACTTCACTGAGTGGGCGGCTGGTCTTTGACCATAACGGTCAAGAGATTCCGGCAACAAACGCTTCTTTGAAGGTCTCCCTGGATGGTGCAACTGCAGATTATACCGAGCTCATCAGCACAAATCATGATGGCTATTTTGAGGTCCGGCTTAATAAAATAATTTCCGCCTCCTCGGCTACCCCTGAAGTTTCCGTCAACTTCCATTTGCCCCAATTGGCCCTACTCAGTGGCCAGGATAGTGCTGATCTGGCGATCCTTCAGTCAGGCGGTGTCCAATTCAATTTTTTCATGGATGTAACAGCCTCGATCAAGATTTTCGTCAGAGTTTTGGAAGAGATCAATGGTGAGCCTCAGTTGCGATCAAAAAGTGAAGCCCTGCTGATCAAAGCCTTGATCAGTCAAAAGTATAAGGTGCTGAATGCATTACAGTTAACATCCTCCATCTCGATTGAGGATCTGGATTTTGCGCTGACCTACGAAGATTACGGCACCCTGGTCCAATCTTTAGCTCCCCACGCCAGTTACGCCATTGTTGGTGTGATCTCAGCTGAGACATCCAGCACCGGCACCCTGAACTATGCCCGTAGTTCCGCCAAATTAAATGTGATCGATCTAAGTTCAGGACGAATTCTTGCCACAGGCAGTCAGTCCAACATTAAAGCAGCGGGAAATACCGAGAAAAAGGCCAATACATCAGCTCTGCGTAAATGCTCCTATGCTGCGATCACAGAGATCATGCAGGGGCTGGATGCGGCCTTGAAGTAACCTTACTAGACTCTGATCCCTGCGCAACAGATTGTGCCCCAGCTATTGGGACTATGCTAATAAATACTTAGAAAATTGACCCCAAGCCGACCTATTATGGCGCTTGTGTCATTGTTGTTTTTATAATACTTGCGAGAGTGGAGTGACTGAAAAGTGACTATACGATAAATAGCCCCCGAATTTTGAGGTCAGGGGCTTTATTAGCTTCGTTTCATACTCGCTTATCGAATAAGCACAGCCTTCTGTACTGCTCTATACTCAGGGGTCGAGAATGAGATCAGGTAGATTCCACTGGCCACCATCTTGCCATCATTGTTTAGACCGTTCCACTGCATCGAGTAATAGCCGGCCGGCTTCGCCGACTCATCATATGTCCAAATAGTACGACCTAACATGTCATATACAGTAATACTGATATCTGCAGTTTCTGGCAGTTCATACTGAATCGTCGTGCAAGGATTGAAGGGATTTGGGTATACTTCTTTCAAAGCATATCTGGTTGGAATCTCAGATAATAAATCAGAATTTTCAGGTATTTTTTTATTAATACCTTCAACCCACACCAGGATCGTATTTGAGGCTGTTGATTCTTGTTCGGTGTAATCCTCGGCCTTTACTTTATAATATACAATTGGATCAGATTTTGTACCGATTTCACAACTCACATCTGTCCAAGTAGTATTTGGTTCATCAACTGTTCCAATACTAAACCACGATCCAGCACCCTCCTTTTTATAAATATTGTATCTTATAAGATCAGGCTCATCATTGCTATCCCAGGATAAAACTGGATTTTCTCCCAACCCACTCGAACATGATAAATTTTCAGGTGCTGCAGGGGGAGCTACAGCATAAAATGCGTTAATTCTGCCGTATCCGCTCCTATAATCGCGACCTCCTCCATCGGTATCTTCAGCTGAGACCATAATTATCGCACACACCTCTTCTGCAGAAATTCCCGGAAACCGCGCAAAAACTAGAGAAGCTAAACCTGTAACATGTGGTGCAGCCATCGACGTCCCATTCAGAAACTCATATTGCGGTGGATCTTCACCAGATGCATTCCAAGTCGAAAAAACCTGCTCCATAACTCGAACTTCACGCTCTATTTGATAGTTTGCGCCACCTGGGGCTACGATGGATACTTGGTAATGATCATCTGTCCAAGAAGAGTATGACGGTATATCCCCCGTAGGAGTCGTTGCTCCAACAGAAAGAATATTTGGGTATCCATTTTCATAATCATGACCTGGATCTGAGCCCCATTCAAAATGATGTGCTGGACAACCTACTCCCGATGACCCGTCGTTACCAGATGAACAAACAATTACTGGAGGGTCTGGAGCCTCCATCGCGTATAATAATGTTTGTTCAAGATAACTTGAATGGGATGTGATGCCCCATGAAAGGTTGATAACGTTCATGCCACTATTGGTCGAGTGTATAAGTGCTTGACCTACATTGATTGTGGAGGGACCCACACCGCTTTCAGCACCACCAGCAATCTTATGTGCGGTGATTTGAGCATGCCAATCAACCCCAGCTATACCAACACCATTATTTGCCTGGGCACCAATAATAATACCCATAACGTGAGTACCATGCCCAGAAATGTCGTTAATCCCATCAATAA
>JAJRSW010000107.1 GCA_024278595.1 Fidelibacterota bacterium
AAACCACGAATATTATTAAAGTTAAGAACAAGGTCATTATAAACAGAATTATTTGCATCTGTGAGTGATAAGTTTTGATAAGTATATATATTTTAGAACTTTGTGCCTTCGTGACTTAGTGGCTATGAATTATTCAGGTTAACTATCTGCCACTGCAAAAGATTTTTTCGGGCTAATTCGTGGCTAAGCAGGCACCCGATAAATTAGGTTTAAGAGCTACGTGGTCTTAACCTACCAGGAACTTTCAGCGTCAAAGAGCATAACAAAACTTGAGGTGTCCCATGAAATTAAATCGAATACTGATATTAGCCTTGATCACAATTACCTGTATTCAAGCCAGTCCTCGTCATCGTCACCATCCTTACTCCAATCCATATCGCAGTAATCATTATTATGGTTCGATGTATGCCTCACGCTATAGCCCTTACTATAGCCCATACTATACACCCTATCGATATTACCGCTATTATTCACCTGTGATTGTTACAACCCAATCAACAACGACTTACCCCACCAACCTCGTTCTGTTAACCGCAAATGACGCTGCCAAAGATATTGTGTCTCTCAATGACCTGGCGTCACGGGGCATGATCACCGAAAAGGATTTCACACGGGCCAAGAAGACCCTTTTAAATCGCATTGGCATGACCGTCAATCCGGACGCCCTAGGACCAACTACTGCTGAGATCATCGATCAGATCGAAATTCTTTATGGGATGCGCTCTGGGCAGTTGCTTACTGAAAAGGAGTATCGGAACCAGAAAAATAAATTATTGGCGCTGATCTAAAGCGGACATTTCGAGCGGGAATGAAATATCGGCTTCATAGAATTTTCTGGTTCTCAATCTAATAATGACGCCCCCGCAGAAAGTCCCTCCCCGACACGATTGTTGGGATCTTCTACTCGCAGAGGCTGCAGAGCGTTGCATTGAGTCCTTCGACTGAGCTCAGGGACCGCCCTTCGACTGAGCTCAGGGACCGCCCTTCGACTGAGCTCAGGGACCGCTGGCCGAAATGACGCGGAGTGTTGTTATTTTAAGCTTTAAGTGTAGTTGTCGTAAGTAGTTGTATTTAATGGTTACAGGACACATCTTGTGATTTTATATATCCTTTTTTTACAGGGTCGTCAATAATAATAGATGTCATCCAAATGGGTGCACTAATACCAAATTCAGCGCAAATTTCCGAAGTTCATGCGGGTTTGAATCTTCGATAATATAGAAGAATGATATTGATCTGATCATAAGGATCATTTACACCGGTAAAAAAAGAGTGCCAACATATTATAAATTCCCTACTTTGAGGGGTAATCCAACAAAAGGCAGCATCTTGATCTTCGACCCTGAGCGGCTGTCAATTGGTTTTATCTCAACTATTTGCCTGTCAGCAAATAAGAAAAAGAACGGAGTTCAGCTATGATCATTGACATCATCCTACCCCTATCCCTGGTCTTTATCATGTTTAGCCTGGGGCTCAGCCTGACCATTAATGATTTTAAGAATGTGGCCCTACAGCCCAAGGTTTTTGCTGTCGGTATTATCAACCAGATGATATTACTGCCACTGGTGGCTTTTGGTCTCATTCTGCTTTTCGGACTGTCAAAAGAGCTAGCTGTCGGTCTGATGATCCTGGCTTGCAGCCCCGGGGGGGTCACCTCTAACATCATCACCAAAATGGCCAAAGGCGATACCGCCCTTTCAATTTCATATACGGCTGTGGTGAGTGTTGCTGCAGTGATCACACTACCGCTGATCACCGGGTTTTCCATCCAATATTTTATGGGATCCGAAGCACCTTCCATCAATGTTTTGACGCTGGGTCTGGCCATGTTCTTTATCACAGCTATTCCTGTGGGAATCGGGTTGTGGGTCCATCACAAGGCAGCTGATTTTACCCAATCCTTTGAACCTAAAGCCAGTAAGGTCTCTGCTATTCTATTTGTGCTCATCGTCATCGGAGCCCTGGCCAGTGAATGGGAGGCATTCATCAATAATGTGGTGATCCTGGGACCCAGTATTATTACGCTCATCATCATGATGTTGCTCTTTGGCTATGGCAGTGCTCACCTGTTTAAAATGAGTGAGCCCCAGGCTGTCTCGGTTGCCATTGCTACTGGTGTCCAGAACGCCACTGTAGGGATCACCGTGGGCAATATCATCCTCCCCGCTGGCGAAGGATTGTCTGTGCTCAGCCTGCCTTCAGGTGTTTATGGTATCCTCATGTACCTGGTTGTGCTACCAGTTGTATTCGGGTATGTAAAATGGGTTCACAGCAAGATGAGTTAAGCCAATCCATTCAAACCTGTTTTCAAGCGCGAAGCGGTCAAACAGGCATTAGCAATTACACCAGTTTCAGTTCAAGATGCGCTGTGTAGAGTCAAAACATTTTTCTGCTTTATAAGCTTGACGCCCCCGCAGAAAGTCCCTCTCGCAGCGCGCAGAGTGTTGTTATTTATAGGCTTAGGCGTGTTTGCCATAAGTAATTATATTTATTGTACATAGGGTGTATTCCGTGTTTTCCCAAATACTTTTTGCGAGGTCATCAAGCTTAAAATTTGAAGCATAGCGGTAGCTATGGTGAAATTTATAAGTGTGCCACACTGAGTTCATCGAAGTGCAGTAAAACTGGAAAATGTGAAGAGTATACCGCGCATTCTGAAGTGAAGCTTGTATTAGCAACCCACGACTTCAAGTCGTGGGCTTCTGATCATTCAAGAAAACTAAAACCGTTTTAACGGTTTATTATAATTGTTGATAAACAGCTGATTCACAGACGAAGTATGCCCCCTTTTGTCATGTGTATGACAGTACGCCTGTGACCCCTCTCTTATCATCATGGCAGAATTAAAACAGAAACTCGTTGAAAGGAGTTCACAATGAAACTGAAAAATATCTTACTGACAATTATTATGATCCTGCCCCTGATGACCCTGTCCAACACCCTCATCACTGAAGCAAATGGCACCTTTGCCGGATTGGGATATGCCCGATCGCACGATTTCCCGGTGGAGGCTCGCATTTTCACCATCAAGGTCAGCGATGCCAATACCAGCGGAATGCGTTCTATTAACGTTGAAGTATCTGTGAATGATCTGCACACCGGTAATGGCATGCGTGACACTCACATGCGGATGTCAATCCTGGATCGTAAAAAGCACCCCTTGATCACCTTCCAATCAGAAGTCCAGATGGTTGATTTCAGTGCTGGAGATGTGTCCTTGCCAGGAAAACTGCAAGTCAATGGAATCACCAAAACTTATGACCTGAAACTCAACCTGAAACAGGAAAGTGGCAAATGGCGGGCCACCGGGGCTTTTGTCATTGTTCCCACTGATTTTGATCTGCCGCTGGTCGGTATGGGTCCCATGAAAGTTCTGGATAAAGTTGAGTTAGATCTTGATGTTCTTTTTTAGTCATCTCCTCTGCTGAACATTTTTCCGCAGTAAATCAAAAGCACCCTGATTAGCTATATTATTCATGGGTGCTTTTGTTAATTTCTGCCTCATTCAACCTTGAAAAGGTGATCATGGATCTAAGACATTCTACTTGCGTCATCACTGGCGTATCAGGAACAACAGGTAGCACCATTCGAACATTGCTGCTTGATCAGGGTGCTACTGTCATCGGTACGCTACGACCTGATAAGCACCCGGGAGAACTGGTCGACCTTAGTCATGGGGCATTCATGATTGAGCTGAACCCCCTGGACCCAGACTCAGTTTCGGCGGCAGTAAACACCATCCATAATGAACTGGGACAGATCCATGGCTGGATCAATGTAGTTGGTGGCTTTGACATGGGTATGGTCATCGAAGACTATCCCCGGTCAGACTGGGATTATATGTGGAACCTGAATTTTTTATCTGTTCTCAATGTCACTCAGGCCATTTTGCCCCATTTTAAAAAATACCGCTCCGGCCGCCTGATCAACTTCGGTTCAGCCGCGGCACTGAAAGGCATGGCCCATGCTGGTCCATATTTAGTGAGCAAGGCGGCTGTGCATAGCTTAACTCAGGCTACCGCAGCAGAGCTAGTTGATGATCTGACCTGCAATGCAATATTACCCGCCATTATTGATACGGCTGCTAATCGATCAGCCATGCCGGATGCAGATTTTTCCAGTTGGGTGACACCCCAGGCGATCGCCCTCAGGATCACCGAATTGCTGGAAAATTCAACCAATGGAGCATTGATCATTTTATGAATGCCCAGGGGGTCACACCAATGTCCAGATCAGAACTGATCGAACAATACAAGACGGTTAGAGCATTTACAGAAAAACTGTGTGCTCCGCTGGAAACTGAAGATCAGGTGATCCAATCCATGCCGGGTATCGGCAGCCTCAGCTATGGCTTTCCGATGGCTGGGCTTTGATCAATCGTGAGCATTGGCAGGCACCCCTTTATTGGGTCAAACAGGCTGATCAATGGTTTGAATTCACGCTGTCTGGCCTTCACCCCTTGGATCTTAATGCTCCCGTGACCCACTTGAGCTATTATGAGGCAGATGCCTATGCAAACTGGGTTGAAGCCCGCTTGCCCAGTGAATTTGAATGGGAGATTGCTGCCCAACAGGTAAAAATTGAGGGTGATTTTGTTGAAAACCAGATCTTTCATCCAAGAGCGCTATCCGCTTCAACAGAGGGTGGGATACAGCAACTTGGGGATGTCTGGGAGTGGACCCGTAGCCCTTCACACCCTACCCCCGGATTTAAAGCGGCAGCCGGCGCTGTTGGAGAATACAACGGGAAATTTATGTCCAGTCAGCTGGTCCTGAGGGGGGCTCTTGTGTCAGCAGTCAGAATCATCTCCGCTCCACCTATCGAAACTTTTTCTACCCCCATTCCCGCTGGCAATTCATGGGTTTACGCTTGGCCCGTGATACGGAACCGGAGAAATACTTTTGATAGCCACCCAAACGCAAAGTTCACCAAGGGGCACAAAGTAATGGTCCGGTATCCGTCTTGATGATACCGGCTTGATTCTGGAAGGGGCTATCCCAGCTGCCCTGCTGGCCCTGAGCGTCCAATGGGGATTTGATCTCATCGAGCGATTATTTCTTTCTCCGGGATTACAAACCAATCAGGAGTCAACTTCATAATGGATACGCTTGCCCAACCATTGATCTCAAAAACTCAAGCCTATGAGAAGCAGGCTCGCTTTCAAAACGATGTCCTCTCCGGGTTACAACAGTACCCAAAGCGACTTTCATCTGTATATTTTTATGATGAGCGTGGCTCTCAGATCTTTGAGCAGATATGTGATCTGGAGGAATACTACCTGACTCGCAAAGAAACTGAGATACTGAAACGCTCAGCCAGAACTATTATTGGCGGAATGCCAGATAATACCCATCTGATTGAACTGGGAAGTGGTAGTTCGACAAAAACCCGGATCCTGTTAGAAGCTGCCCTGGGCCAGTTTGAGCTAACCCGCTATTCACCCATTGACATCTCGGCTGAAATGTTGGCCAAATCTGCTAAGGCTTTGACCAAACGTTTTCCCAGGCTCCAGGTCGAAGCCCTGGCAGGTCGTTATGAGGCTGGTCTGGCTCACTTCCTGAAACAGGACGATACGCCCAATTGCATCATGTGGCTGGGTTCAAGTATTGGGAACCTCACCCGCCAGGAAGCCACATCATTTCTCAGCGAGATCCATCAAAATATTGACCCCCGGGATAGTCTGCTACTGGGTATCGATCTACGCAAAGATGCTGATATATTGGAACCCGCCTATGATGATGCAGCAGGGGTTACCGCAGCGTTCAATTTGAATTTGCTGGTTCGGATCAATACTGAGTTGAGTGGTCAATTTCAACTGGATCAGTTTCACCACCAGGCAGTGTACAATGATAAGGAAGGTCGGATTGAAATGTATCTGGTCAGTGATCGGGATCAAGAAGTCTGTATTAGAGACCTGGATACATCGATTACCTTCAAAAAGAATGAAAAAATACTTACGGAATATTCATACAAATATTCACGATCTGAACTTGAAACCCTAACGGAACTATCTGGATTTCAGCTTACAAAACAGTGGCTGGATGATCAGGGTTGGTTCAGTCTGAACTTTTTAAAACCTAAAGACTCTGTGGTTTGATCACACAGTAGCTAATCAAGGAGTCCAACATGAAAGCAATCTGGAATGGTCACGTGATCGCTGAAAGCGACGAGACCGTGTATATAGAGGGAAATCACTATTTTCCCATATCAACCGTTAATCACGACCTACTCAAAGAGAGTAAGACCCATACTGTCTGTCCCTGGAAAGGAACGGCGAGCTATTATACCATCGAAGTAGACGGCATGGATAATGCTGATGCTGCCTGGTATTATCCCACTCCCTCAGATGCTGCTCAGCCCATCAAAGATCATATTGCCTTCTGGAAGGGTGTTCAGATCGAACCTTAAGTTTAATCCCGATTTGATCAGCTTACTTTATCTGCTGATTAAAAAAAGTTTAATACCTTGCGCAGCTTTCAATCAGCCCTATAATAAGGCCAAGTGGCAATAAGTGTGAAATGACATCCGCAGTTTTTTCTGTAAAAACAGCCATAGCTATGGAAATTAGTTAAGAAGACTGTTTCTATGATCAATCATAAAGCAAAGGAAAACACAATGAAAAGAGTATCACTTAGTATTTTGTTCGTACTATTGAGTGTAGGCTTGTTCGCAGGACTCCCTGTTGGTCAGAATGCCCCCCTCCTGGATCTTTCAGGAGATGCTGGTGGTAGAGTTGATGATTCAGCCTGGAGCAGCAGTGAATTAGTGGGGAAAGTTTGGGTTGTCGTGCATGCTGATCCAGATGAAAGTGATCTGAACAATGCCGCTACGGAAGCCTTGAAGGCCAAGGATTATCCCGAAGATGTCTATGGTTCGACTGCTATCATCAACATGGCCGCTACCTGGAAACCTAATTTTGCCATCAACATGATTCTTGAAGGTAAACAGGAAAAATATCCCAAGACAGTTTATGTGCGTGACTTCGATAACAAGGTTGGCAAAGTGTGGGGTCTGGCTGATGACTCAAACAATATCGTTGTTTTTGATCCTAGCGGGAAAGTGATCCTCAGTGTTGATGGTCAATTATCAGCTGCCGATATCAAAAAGATGATCAGCCTCATCGATGCTGAGATCGACCTGCTGAACAATCCGCCTCCGCCTCCTGTTGAAGAGGCAGCTGAAGAGGCAGTGGAAGAAGCTGCAACAGAGGAAACACCGGAAGGATAGGTTCTCCCTCTCGAAAAGATTTACCGGTTTTAAAGGACCGCTCAAGTTTTGGGCGGTCCTTTTTTTATTGTCTTCCTGGAACGGAAGCATTGGAAATGCTGAAGTGATGGATCTCCAATTGGCTGTAGTATTTGATCACCCTTAAAGTGAGTTCCTCCCGGCTTCGCTTGCTACGCTCTCTCAAAAAAACTATCGCTGCAGATCCTATTCATCGATCCAGTTGATCCCCGTTGGACAGGTCACCCAGATACACAGTTTTGAAGGGAGTTTCGTTTGTCCCTTTAGGTAGCTAAAGACCGTTCCCATAAAGATCGGGTCCCAAAGATCTCCTGTGAGATCCTTGAGCTCCTTCATCATCCGCATCCGCTTGCCCAATGATACCCGTGATACGCCTCTGGTATTTTTCAAGCTCAGGAATTTTAAGACCCTGATACCCAGTGGCTGGGTCAGAACACCTGTAAAATAGTCAGTATGCCTGGCGATACTTTTTAATAGATCACCTGAAGCCACTGCCATGATATGTTGAAAATCTGGAGCTAGTGATCCAACAACCTCTTTTGCGATCTGGCTGGTGTGTTCATCCGGACCGAGACTGCCCCCTATTTTCATAAAAATATGTCCCGGGCTCTGCTTGCTTCTTTGTCGGTTGAATGCCCGGGTCATGGCCAGGGAAGAGCCAGTTAGCTGAAAAATATTGGACCGATCATTGAGCAGCCTGGTCATGGTTTTTTCATAGGCTCCACCACCATACTGCAGGCCATATAGGTGGATCGAGATTTCTGGAAGTAGTTGGGTCAGAGTGAAAGCAGTATGTGAACCAGCGTAGGAGATCAGGTGGATGTGTTTGGCATCTTTATTCAGCCCCTCAATATACGACTGTAATGAGCGGCGTTTCTTACCCCCACCGTCAGGAAGTAAATCTTCCCGAACCAGGACAACTTCAGCAACCCCCAGCCAAAGCGCTAACGGTTTACTGGTTTCTAGCGAAACAGGTAAAGGGGTCATTTTGCCAGGATCTGGGAGAGTCTGGGCGCCACATACTGAGAGCCAATCATAAATTTCATGGGGGGACCAAAGAAAGCCTCCGTTGGTGGACCAATAAAATAAAGATTCTCCATGGAGCTCATGAAGTTTTTGTCAATCCGCGGCATATCTGCCCGCATTTTCAGGCTTTCTCTTAATTCTTTACCTAAGAATTTCATGTGATTCAGGCTATAGCGATAACCGGTAGCTGTGATCACATGATCATAAGCATCCAGACCGGGAGCTTTTGACAGACGAGTGATATCTGATAGTTTTGTCTGGTTGTCCGGGGTCATTGTGGTTGCCGAAAAGATCGCAAAAAGTCGCTTAATGATTCCAGGTGGCAGGCGGCGAAAAAGCCCGGCACTCTGCACCACCAGATCAAATATCCACTTGGGCAGATCAAGTGGTTCTGAATAATATTTTGGTGCTTTTCGGGAATACCAATCGACCTGATTTCCATTTTTCCGACAGACCTCGATGGCTTCGGCAGCAGATTGTCCGGCTCCGACAACCAGCACCCGCTTTTGTCGGAGTGCTTCGATCCGGCCTACATGATAGGCATGGATGACATCCCGGGCCTTTTTGAACTCAGGTGGAATATTCAAATGATGGGCTACTCCCGTGGCAATCACAACCTGCTTGGCTCGTATTACCTTCCCTGATTCCATTACTGCGACAAAATGATCCTGGTGTTTGATCAGCTTCTCTACAAGATCTTCCTGGAGTGGATAGGGTATCTGAGCAAACACCCAATCTATGTATTGTCGGTATTCCTTGACTGTTATCCGTTCAGTTGGCTCGCCTGTCTGTCCCCCCTTGCTTTGACGAAAGGTGCTGATGGAATAAGCCTGGTGGGGATCAGCGATCTCTGAGGTAGCCATATCAGATCGCAGGGATGCATCACTGAAGGTATGTTTTCGCCACAGCTCCATTGGTTTGCCAATGATCTTAAAATCCTGTCCCTGGCTGGCCAGATAATTGGCCAGTGATAAGCCGTAGGGTCCCTGACCAACGACCAATATCGGTGTTTCAGTCATCACCAACTCCCAATCTTTTTGCCATGGGTGCCATAGACCAGGCCTAGGATAAGCGCTGTGACAATTATAATTCCCTGTGCTGACTGTATACTGGCAAACCCTGATGCAAAATTTCCGTAGCCTATGGTCCGGCCAGCGGTAAACACAAATATGAGCAGTCCCAATCCCAAAGTAACAAAGGAGAGACTGAACCATTGCCACAGGGTAAGACCCCGGAAATAGACTCGTGGGAATTCTCCTCGTAAAAACTCAACACTAAATCGCTTTAACCCGTAGAGAGCCATAAAGGTGGCTGCCAGTGTTCCTTCTGGACGCGTTTCCCAGCTTAGCCAGATCGTCAACATGGTCAGATAGATGACGAGGTTTGCCAGGGCTGAATAGATCTGAGTTGGGTGAAGCCGTTTACCCTTAAGTTTTGGATTATAACGTAAGACCTTGGTCTGGGCATGTAAATAGCGAATTCCGAATTGGTGTTTAGGGCTACATTCTGTTCCATGGCAACAACCATAATTCAAGCAACCCAGCCGTCCCAAAACCTGAGCCAGCGGTACGCCAACGGCAAAGGAGTCCAGCAGAGCCAGCAGGGGCGTTTGGGTCTGGAAGGCAAAGGCACCCAGGATCAGGAGGCCTCCTAATAAGCCGCCCCATAATCCAAAGCTGACTGTGCGGATATACTCAAAAAAGTTTTTTTCAGCGGAAAGCCAGGTTTTCAGGTCCAGCAGACGCGTAATTATGTATGCGGACAAGGGGGCGCCAAAGGCTAAGGACAATGCAAGTTGGCTGGCCTGAGCCTAGCTGGGAAGAATACGATAGCTTCCCAGATAGAACAAAATATGGAGGGCGGCTAAAAAAGCCCCCAATCCTACCAGTAGACCAAAACTGACGAAAGTAAATGATTGCCCCTGAAATAACACGACTGGTCCATAATCTCCCCCCAGACGCCATGTTTTTTCACTGGGCAGGCTTACGTCATTTATGTTTTCAAATACTTCCACACGCTCATTCATTTTAATCCTCACTTCAATCAGTCTTCCATCCAATCTGAGCATAATCTATGAACTCAACTCAGATTGGATGTCGTACTCCTTACACTTTTTCAAATGATTCCAGTATTTATCGAGGAAGGGTATAATGGTGACCAGAAAAGCATTGGATTTATGGTTGCATAAATAGCATTGATGATGATATTTCGATATTAACGTCAATTTTGGGGGGAACTCATTGGCGGGCTGGCTGATGAACAGTAGCAGAAAATGTGATGAGGATGCCCTTTTTCTGGACTACATTGTTGATTTGGAGTAAAAAGTGATTTCTGACATCCTTGATGTGGATGAACAGCTCTTGATCTTGCTGAAGTTTGGTGGCAGGAACACATTTTGAAAGTGGATAAACAGTACAGTAAGTTTTTTTGATTCCCTTTAGGGCGTCTTCACGAGTGAGGTACGAACGTGGCGAGCTTTCTTTGTTGGCAGGGCCTTCCCCCTGCGAAAGAGCCTCTTTGCCAGGGTGCTTAGTGTCCAGTCAAGCCTAGACTTTCGGGGCCAAGTCTTGCTCTTTTAGTCGCTATCTACGTTGAATAATCCCACCATAGCAAGTGCTATAATGAAATTATTCGCCTTGATACCAACTAAAATTCCTGCGACTTACCCCAAATTCCAGACTTGACTGAACACTAGTTGATTAGCTTAATCCCAAAGCATCAGCGACACCGCTTCCATACGCTGGATCAGCTTTCCCGCAGTTGTCTATATGGCGAAGCTTAATCTCTTTAGGAGCATCACCCATTGCTCGAGCAGTGTTTTCGAATAGAATTTGTCTTTGTCCTGGATTCATCATTCTAAACAGGGCTCCAGGCTGTGAATAATAGTCATCATCATCATCCCGGAAATTCCAATGCTTGGCTGTACCCTCCAGGTTCAATGGTGGGTCGTGATACTCTGGTTGTTCCTGCCACTTACCATAGCTGTTTGGCTCATACCCAAGAGTCTCTCCGAAATTGTCATCAACTCGCATGGCGCCATCGCGATGATAGCCGTGGACTGGACAGCGGGCTTTGTTTACAGGGATTAGGTGATGGTTGACTCCCAAGCGGTAGCGCTGGGCATCACCATAAGAGAATAAGCGACCTTGTAACATTTTGTCAGGTGAGAAACTAATGCCGGGAACCACATTAGCAGGATTAAAAGCGGCCTGCTCAACCTCGGCAAAATAATTCTCTGGATTTCGGTTTAATTCAAGTACACCAATATCCATAAGTGGAAAATCCTTATGAGGCCAAACCTTAGTGAGATCAAATGGGTTGAAGGAACAAGCGTTAGCTTCCGCTTCCGTCATTATTTGGATCTTGACATTCCACTTCGGAAAGTTACCCTTTTCAATATTGTCAAAAAGGTCCCGTTGATGACTTTCACGATCCTTACTAATGATGGCTTCTGCTTCCTCGTCGGTAAGGTTCTTGATGCCCTGCAGAGTTTTCAAGTGAAACTTAACCCAGACCCGTTGATTGTCTGTGTTAATCAAACTGAAGGTGTGACTGCCATAACCATTCATATGGCGGTAGGAATATGGAATTCCCCGCTCGCTCATGGTGATTGTTACCTGATGCAAAGCCTCTGGTAAAGAAGTCCAGAAATCCCAATTATTACCAGCGCTACGTAGATTGGTTTTAGGATCACGTTTGACCGCATGATTGAGGTCTGGAAATTTCAGGGGGTCACGCAGGAAAAAGACGGGTGTGTTATTACCCACCAGATCCCAGTTACCCTCTTCAGTATAGAATTTCAGGGCAAACCCCCTGATATCGCGCTCTGCATCAGCTGCTCCGCGTTCACCTGCCACTGTTGAGAATCGTGCGAAAAGCTCGGTCTTTTTACCAAGCTCAGAGAATATTTTCGCCTTGGTGTACTGCGTGATATCGTGGGTTATAGTCAGGGTGCCATACGCTCCAGACCCCTTGGCATGCATGCGTCTTTCCGGAATAACCTCACGATCAAAATGGGCTAGTTTTTCCAGATACCAGACATCCTGCAGTAACAGAGGCCCACGCGGTCCGGCGGTCATCACATTCTGATTGTCAGGTACCGGGGCACCTGCATTAGTGGTTAACTTGTTCTTGTTAGACATGCTTACACTCCTTTTTCGTTATATAAGTACAGCATACGATTCATTTTAGCCTAAGGCTACGTCCAGAACCATCATTAGAGTGAAACCCAACATAGCACCAATAGTAGGGCGGTCAGTGTTGCCCGCTCTTTGAGATTCTGGTATAAGTTCTTCCACAACAACAAAGATCATGGCTCCGGCAGCAAACGATAGTGCATAGGGCAGTATCGCCTGTGAGCTGGCAACGATTAGTGCACCAAACACGGCTGCGATTGGCTCAACTATCCCAGAGAGTTGACCGTACCAAAAACTTTTGCCTCTAGAGAAACCTTCACGGCGTAAGGGCATGGAGACGGCCAATCCTTCCGGGAAATTCTGGATGCCTATTCCAAGTGCCAGGGCCATAGCTCCAGGAAGGCTTGCTGAGGGTATATCAGTAGCCAAAGCACCAAAAGCAACTCCAATAGCTAATCCCTCTGGAATATTGTGTAAAGTGATTGCCAGGATCAGCAGTGTTGTACGCCTCCAGGATGTAGACACGCCTTCTACTTCAGACATGGGTGCTCCAAGGTGAAGATGCGGGAGCAGTTTATCAATTCCCCAAAGGATTCCACCGCCACTTAAAAAGCCTAGCGACACCGGCACCCAGGGTGGCAGAGTCCGTCCTTCAGCCATTTCCAGTGCAGGTGCCAGGAGTGACCAGAAGCTAGCAGCGATCATCACGCCGGCAGCGAAGCCAAGCATTCCATCCATATTTGAGAATGACTTTTTGTTATAGAAAAGCACACCGGCTGCACCCAGGGCGGTAAGCCCCCAGGTGAATAAGCCAGCGAGCAGGGCCAGGAGAATTGGGTGGATCGTTAATAAATATTCCACAGTAGACTCCAGTGCTTATTCCAGCAGACTGCGTAGCATCCAGGCTGTTTTCTCATGAACCTCTAGACGCTGGGTCAAGAGGTCCAGGCTTACCTGATCATTGACTGATTCAGCTTGAGGAAAAATATCGCGCGCTGTTCTTATGACAGTCTCATGAGCTTCAATCAGGGAGTTTAACATTGCTGTAGCATCCTGCCTCCCTTCGTGATCTTTGACACTACTGAGGGAAGAAAACTCAGTAAAGGAACCAGGTGCTATACTTCCGAGAGAGCGGATGCGCTCTGCGATTTGGTCAACAGCCAGAAAGAGCTCATTGTATTGTTCCTCAAACATAAGATGAAGGGTCCTGAACATGGGCCCGGTAACATTCCAGTGATAATTATGAGTTTTAAGGTAAAGTGTATAGCTATCAGCCAGGAGGTGACTCATGCCCTGGGCAATGTGTTTACGATCCTGCTCTTTGATTCCGGTATTGATTTTCATGATATTTCCTTTCATGGATTAATTAAAAATATAGAATTATTCTAATGTGGGTTTTAAAAAAACCTACCCGCTATAGTGTCCTTTGATAAAAACATCAACATCCTTAACCTCGAACTGAGTGGAGAGGTTGAGATCGATTTTTATATCTTTTAGATCAAGGTCTAACAATAAACCCTGTTTTTCATCAATGAAGTGGTAATGTTTGGCCGTATTAGCATCGTAACAGACTTTTCCTGAATTGGGGAGTTTAACCGCTTTTACCAAGCCTGCCTCTACCAACGCATTCAAAGTATTATAGACAGTTGCCAGGCTAATTTTAGGAAAAACGCGATCCACCGCCACTTTTACCTGCTCAGGAGTAGGATGGTCAGATTCATTGTGGACGTATTTAAAAACAGCAATACGCTGGGCCGTGGGATTTACTCCAGCCTTCGATAGAATCTCTGAAATAGCTATTTGGTCTTTTTTATCATTCATCACGGCAGGAAGATAATAGGCACACAAGACATATCAATAGAATTATTCTAAAAATAGAACCGTACCAGGGGCTGGTGGGTAATGTCGATTAGGAACGGAGAGTTTTATTCCTTTGTCAGATGCTGTAAACATTTGTGTATTATTGTGTTGTCGCGATAAGTAATTTATGGCGTCTACAATATTTGCCAGGGGTTAGTGATTTGCAATTAGTCTCGTAAAATAATACTGGCATCCTCACAAATAGCTACACTGATTTAGCAAAGAGTAATTCTCTATAATTATCTTGTCACGGAACAATTGCTGGATTAATTAGTACACCATGGCAATGAAGACTATAATCACAAATAACTTGCTCAAGGGAATAGTGCTCTCACTGCTGGTGTTGATCACACCCCTGCTCGTGTTTGGTGATGTACATCTTGCTCACCAAAGTCACCCCTGCGAGGTTGAGCATCAATCCGCCCTAGATGACCTGCCCTGGCATCCACACGGAGCCTGCGCCAATGACGTTGAGAAAGAACACTTCAATCTCAAGTCACTTATCCAGAAAAGCTCCAGCATTGGTGCTTACGAACTGCCGGTGGTTCCGTGTGAAGTTCTCACACATGACCACAGTGAATGTCAACAAGCGACTCAGATTGTTGACAACTCCAGTTATTTTGCTGAAGACATATTTAATGCCCTCAGTGTTTTAATAATTTAAAATCCCAAACACCAAATAATCCAGATCGCTCGCCCTGCAGGCTGTTAATGAGTCTGTCGCTTGAGTTGATAGGATTCCGGTTTAACCTTGTTTACATAATCATGGTTAAGCCAAATCACCAACAGAGAACATTACATTTCAGGAGATTAGTTGAAGGATGAAATCAACTCTATACCTGCTGAGTATAATTACAGCCATCAGTCTGTCAAATTGTACCAGCTATGACACAAAAGTGAGTACCACCCCCATTCCTCTGGTACAAAGGGAATTAGACCAGGCGAATCAAGGGGCAGAGTTAAACTCACAGACAGCCAACTCACTTAGCTTAGATCAAGCGATTGCCAGGGCATTGAAAAACAACTATAAAATTAAAGCAGCACGCTTGAATATCAGAGCCCTCGAAGCCACAGCTGCCCAGGTATCCAGATTTTCCAATCCGGAATTAGCAGTAGAAATTGAGAATTTTGCTGGCAGCGGGCCACTGTCAGGCTTTAAGAGCAGTGAAACCACCTTTGGAATAGGTCAACTCATTGAACTTGGCAATAAACGCCAACTGAGAACCGAAGTTGCCAATTCCAAGACTCGCAAAGCAGCCCTGGAATATGAAGTGCTACGGTTGGAACTTGTCACCGAAGTTCGGAAAACCTTTAGCCGGCTGAATGCCGCTCAAGCAAGACTGGAACTTACCGGAAGATTACTAAATCTCTCTGATCAATTCAATGCCAATGTGGACACCCTGGTACGGGCCGGTAGATATTCATCTGCTGAAAAAGCACGTTCCGAGGTTGAGTATCAGAATGTACGCATGAGACGTTTTCGGGCAGAAAGTGCTCTAAGGAGTGCCCGGCAGGAACTGGCTGCAACCTGGGGCGGGACTGGCGAGAGTATCGGAACAGTCTCAGATTCTTTAGATATTGTATTTACGAGGCCCTCCCGTAAGACAATTCAGACGGCTATTGAAAACAGTCCCACTGTAATGTTGGCCGACCTGGAAGTAAAAGCGCGGGAAGCTGAATCGGGTTATGCTACAAGTCTGCGGATTCCTGATCCAACATTCTCAACTGGATTCAGACGTATTAATGAAACCAGTGACCGGGCCCTGGTTGCCGGTGTCAGTATTCCTATTCCCATTCTAAATCGAAATAGAGCCGGGATCGAAGCAGCCCGCTATCAGCAAGAACAGAGCCAGCAGCAGCTCTACTCTGAACAGGTAGCTGTAACAAGGGATGTTGGACTACAACTTGAATCATTGGATATGCTGGGATTGATGATGGAAACTTTAAGTAAAACCATTATCCCTGAAGCAGAGCGAGCTTATAAGATAATCAACCAGAATTATCGTCTCGGTCAGTATGGCCTCATCGATGTCATTGATTCGCAACGCCAGCTATTCGATGCCCAGCTCCATTACCTGGACACACGTCTAGAATACGAAACTAAAATTATTCAATTAGAGGGGCTCCTGGGTCGCTCCATCACAACTTTATAAGTCACTAGAGGTAAAAATGAAAAGAAATATTTTTATACCAATTGTAATGCTATCAGCGCTGCTGGTCCTGACAAGCTGTGGAGATGATCAACCAGTTATTGATACTGACCATGAGGAGAATGAGATCGAGGAACACACTGAACTGGTTCAATTAAGCCAGTCCGTGCTAACTGAATTTGGGATTGAACTTGATCGCGCTGCACCTGGCACCATACAGATCCATGTTACCCTGCCTGGTGAGATTGTCATACCCTCTGACCAACTGGCTCATATCCATCCGCGCTTCCCGGGTATTGTGAAAGAAATTTATAAATATATCGGCGATAAAGTAAACGAAGGCGATGCACTGGCTTTGATCGAGGGCAACGAAAGTTTATCAGAATATGAAGTTCAGTCCCTTATTACAGGTGAGATCATAGAAAAACATCTCACCCGTGGTGAGGTGATCGATGACAATGAACATGGTTTTGTGGTTGCTAATCTGAACCAGGTATGGGCCAATCTCAGTCTATACCAAAAGGATCTCCCCTATGTAAAAGTTGGACAGAGGGTGATTATTTCAAGAGGAGGAAACACACCTGAAGTCCAGGCAACCATAAGCTATATCTCACCTGTAATGAACGAAATTACCCGTACAACTATCGCCCGGGTCATTGTTCCCAATCGGGATCGCAGTTGGAAACCAGGTCTCTTTATCACAGGAGCCATTGAAACCCACCGTCAGCAAGTCAACATTTCCATCCCCAAAACAGCACTTGAATTCTTTGAAGGCAACCAGGTTGTGTTTGTCAAAACTGACTTGGGGTTTGAGCCGCGTCCCATAGAAATCGGTCTACGCAATGATGTAAATGTAGAAATTATCAAAGGCTTGGCTCAGGGTGAAACCTATGTTAAAAAAGGTGCCTTTACTTTGAAGGCAGAGCTGCAAAAGGGTGAAATGGATGAAGGTCACGCGCATTAACACCAATTCTATGAATACTCATTCTCTAATCGTTTTGTAATTAAGGTGTATCAATGAATAAAATTATAGATTTCTCACTTAAAAACCGTTTACTCCTGGTTGTTCTGGGACTATTGGTGCTGGCCGGGGGTATTGCCAGTTATAAACAACTCCCCATCGATGCCTTCCCTGATGTGTCACCTTCCCTTGTTCAAGTCTTTACCATCACCGAAGGACTGGCACCGGAAGAGATCGAGAAATATGTGACCTTCCCGGTGGAAACTGCCATGAACGGCTTACCGGGTATCGATCATATCCGCTCTGTCTCTAACTTTGGGCTGTCGGTGGTCAATATCTACTTCGATGACGGAACCGATGTGTATTTTGCCCGTCAGTTGGTCAATGAACGTCTTCAAGAAGCCCGTGAGCAGATTCCCGAGGGCTTTGGAGAGCCTGCCATGGGACCGATCTCCACCGGTATGGGCCTGGTGCTGTTCTATTATCTGGAGGATGAAACTGGTCAGTATTCATTGACTGAACTCCGCACAATTCAGGACTGGATCATCAAACTCCAACTCCAAACAGTGCCCGGTGTTACTGAGGTACTGGGAATCGGTGGCTGGGAGAAACAATTTGAAGTGGTTGTCGAACCTGATGCCCTGCTACGGTACGATGTTACCATCCAGTCCATCATTGAAAAGATCAAAGCCAATAACCTGAATGTAGGCGCTCAATTTATTGAGAAGAATGCAGAAGAATTTATTGTTCGTTCTGTCGGGCTGGCAAATACAATCACCGATCTTGAAGAAATTATCATCAGTTCAGAGGATGGTACACCGGTCTTTCTAAAACAGCTTGCAGAAATAAGGATTGGTGGAGCGGTTCGGCGAGGTGTCCAGACCATGGATGGAGTTAAGGAAGTGGTTTCCGGTCAGGTGGTGAAATTATATGGCAGCAATTCATCGACAGTCATTGGTCTCGTAGAAGAGCGCTTGGCTGAGATCAATAAGTCATTGCCAGACGGGATCAAGATCATTCCTTACTATGAGCAAAAATCTTTGGTTGAAGCTGCCATTGCGACGGTGACTGATGCCTTGCTCCAGGGTGTGATCCTGGTAGCTATAGTTTTGCTGCTCTTTATGGGATCACTACGTCCCAGTCTGGTTGTAACCTTTTCTATTCCATTTTCCATTATGTTTGCCATGATTGGAATGCACTATTTTGGATTATCGGCAAATCTCATGTCATTTGGTGGTTTAGCGATTGCCATTGGAATGATGGTGGACGGCACCATCGTTATGGTAGAGAATGTGGATCGCCTGCTCCGTTCCAGTCCACGTACCGAATCCAGAATTCATGTGGTGGCCCGGGCTGCCCGTCAGGTAGGCAAACCGATACTGTCAGCCATTACTATAATCATCGTGGTATTTTTACCGCTGTTCACTCTGGAAGGAGTGGAAGGAAAGACCTTTAAGCCCTTGGCATACACGGTTTCATTGGCCATGCTGGGTTCATTGATCTTTGCACTTTTTCTTGCTCCGGTATTCTCATACCTGATCATGCGACGCCCAATTCTGAAAAAGGGCAAGAAAGAGGTCGGGGAGAATCTGGTTGTCAGAGCTCTACAGCGCGTATACAGGCCGATAATCCTGTTTTTTGTCCGCAAGCGATTTTTTGCCATCCTGTTGGCGGTACTCATGCTTGTCCTGGGAGTTGTGATCTTTCCACAACTTGGTTCAGAATTTACACCAACCCTGCAAGAGGGAACGATCATTTTAAGATTATCCATGGCGCCATCCATCTCTCTGAATGAAAGTATCAGAATCACTCAGATCGTTGAACGTCGTTTAAAACAAGTACCGGAAATCAATCAGGTCGTGACTCGCATTGGTCGTGGTGAGGTGGGGGCTCATACTGACCCAGTCAATAGTGCTGAAATGTATGTGATTTTGAAGGATAAAAGTGAATGGCGATCTGCGAGTACCCAGTCAGAGCTGGAGGAGGTAATTAGGGAGCAGGTTGGTAACATTCCCGGTGTTTTAGCAAACTTTACGCAACCGATCCAGATGGCCGTGGATGAGTTGATGGAGGGTGTCAGAGCAGAATTGGCCATCAAACTGTACGGTGAAGACCTTGATCTCCTAAAGGAAAAAGCAGATGAGATAGCCAGGGTTATCAGTAAGGTTCCAGGCGCTGCCGATGTACAAGCTGATCAAATCAGCGGAACACCTCAACTCCTGATCCGAGTCGACCGTCAAGCAGTAGCCCGGTATGGGATCAATGTTGAGGATGTTCAAAAGACCATCCATGCCAGTATTGGTGGTGAAACTGCTGGTCAGCTTTTTGAAGGCGTCCGGCGCTTCGATATTCTGGTCAGGTTGTCTGAATCTGATCGTGATAGTCCCGAAGATATCAGCAATTTGTTTATCAAAGCTCCCAACGGTTCAAACGTGCCCCTCTCACAATTGGCTACTCTGGAAGAGATCATCGGACCTCGGCAGATCACCCGGGAGAATAGCCAGCGTTTCATTACGATCCAGTGTAATGTGGTTGATCGTGATATTGGTTCATTCGTTCAGGATGGTCAGCTTGCGCTTGACCAGGAGATCGAGCTGCCTCTGGGGTACTTTGTGACCTGGGGTGGTCAATTCCGCTTACAGCAAGAGGCCAATAAACGCCTGGCTGTCGTGGTTCCATTCACCCTGCTGATTATATTTCTGTTGCTCTTTATGAGCCTGAACTCGATGAAAAATACGCTGCTTATTTTGTTGAATATTCCCCTGGCTCTGGTCGGAGGTATTGTTGGACTGTGGTTGACGGGTCAGAACCTGTCAGTCCCTTCATCCATTGGCTTTATTGCTTTGTTCGGCATCGCTCTGGAAAATGGGATGGTGCTGGTGACTTACTTGAATCGACTTCTGCGGGATGGAATAGACATGGATGAGGCTTCGGTGGAAGGTGCCCTGCTCCGGGTCAGACCGGTGCTTATGACGGCGTTGACAACAGCACTGGGATTGATTCCGCTGCTTCTGGCAACCGGGGTGGGCAGTGAAGTACAGCGACCACTTGCCACAGTTGTTGTGGGGGGATTGTTTACCTCTACCGTATTAACCCTGCTGGTTCTGCCGGCCATCTATAAATGGTTTGCCATTGACATCACCGATGAAACCCAATTGGATTAAGGAATTAAAATGAAAAAGATTGTAGCTTATATTAAACCACATAAACTATCAAAAGTCTCTCTGGCTCTGCATGGGGTCGAGGGACTTACCGGAATAAGTGTCATGGATGTACGAGGATTTGGTCGCGGACAAGTTGATGATGCACACACCAGCAAAACTGAAGCTCTGTTGGACTTTATTCCCCATGTAAAAATCGAGATTATCTGCCGGGATACATTGGTCGATGAATTGGTAACGGTCATTGAAACAACAGCACATACTGGTTTACGAGGAGATGGGAAGATCTATATTAGTGACCTGCATGAAGCGGTGAGAATTCAAACCGGTGAACGGGGAGAATTGGCAATTTAAATTGTTTCAGGCATGTGTAAAAAGACTGCAAATAACCTGGAATACCGGAAAGGGATAAGGGCATGAGTCACGACCACCACTCTCACGTTCATACCAACCCTGGTGAGGGTGCCAGCACAAAACTGATGTGGGCCTTTGGCATCAATCTGGTTTTTCTGGTGGTTGAAGTTATTGGTGGTCTGGTTTCCGGATCAATGGCCTTGCTGGCTGATGCCGGACACATGCTATCGGATGTGATTGCCCTGGGAGCCGCTGTTTGGGTTTCCCGGGCAATGAGATCTCCGGCAACAGGCAGTAAAACATTTGGGTATGGCCGTTTGGAGGTCATTTCCGGGTTGATCAACGGATTGGTGCTCTGGGGTGTGGTGGTCTGGATCATGATCGAAGCGATCGGACGTATCTTTGAGCCCCAATCGATCTCAGGAGAGATCATGCTCCCAGTGGCAGTGGCCGGTCTCTTAGCCAACGCCGTCAGTGCCTGGATCCTTTTCTCAGAACGAGATACCGATTTGAATAACAAACAGGCCTATCTACATCTCATGTCTGACGCAGCCGGGTCGGTAGGAGCTGTTATTGCTGGAATTGCTCTACTCATCGGTGGGTGGTACTGGCTGGACACGCTGGTATCCATTGTTATCAGCATACTCATCCTTATTGGAAGTATCTCATTGGTTGAACAGGCCTTTCATATCTTGCTCGAAGGTACGCCGCCCGGCATTGATTGTGAAAAGATACGAGAGGCTCTTTTGGCCAGCCAAGAGATCCAGGACATTCATGATATCCACACCTGGGTGATAGCCAGCAATGAATTTATGTTATCAGCCCATTTATTACCAGCAGCAGAGTCTTCTTACCAGGAGGTATTGGATAGGGCCAAGCAGATAACTGAGCAAGAGTTTGGCATCAAACATGTAACATTTCAAGTCGAGGACCCGAAATGTTTGGTACCTCATAAATAGCGCAGTGATGTTATGGACAGCCTGAAATGGTGAACATGAATCATATGGACTTTTGGGGTGCTCCACTGATATTGGAATAACTCTCAATTTTAGAACTGAATAGAAAATATAAAGGGAAATAAAAATGAAAAAGACAAACTATGGTTTTGTACGTCACGTGGAGTTGAGTTTTAATGAGGCCCTCGAGAAGGTAATCGCAGAGTTACAGAAAGAAGGCTTTGGGGTGCTGACAGAGATTGATGTCAAGGCGACGTTGAGAAAAAAACTGGATGTGGACTTCACCGAATACCGAATCCTGGGAGCCTGCAACCCGACTTTCGCTCATCAGGCACTGCTGGCAGAGGAACAGATCGGCTTATTGCTGCCCTGCAATGTGATTGTCTATGTAAATTCCAATCAGGAAACCGTTATCGCAGCCATAAATCCGGCGGCTTCAATGCAAGCTGTTGACAATCCCCAATTAATGGAAATTGCTTCAGTGATTGAGGAAAAGATAATTCGCGTTATTGGGAATGTATAATACTATCATTTATAGTTCAAAATGGCACTCTGAGTTCAAAATATTTTCTGTCCTTCAAACTTGACACCCCCGCAGAAAGTCCCTCTCGCAGAGCGTTGCATTGAGCCCTTCGGCTAAGCTCAGGAACCACTCGCCGAAATGACGCAGAGTGTTGTTATTTATTGCTTTACGTGTATTTGTCGTAAGCGGTTGTATTTAATAGTTATAGGGCATATTATGTGCTTTTCTAAATACTTTTTGCGAGCTCATCAAGCTTCAAATGTGATGCATAGTCCCGGCAGGCTGGTCGGGCTGAGAATTTTAAGTGTGCCACACTGAGTTCATCGAAGTGTGCCACACCGAGTTCATCGAAACGCAGAAAAATGAGGCAAGATGAAGTTGAATGCCGTTTTGATGTTTAATTGGCATTACTCCATACCAATACTTTAATCACAATAATTAATAACTTGAAATCAACTAGTAAGTGCTACTCAAAAGAGATTAAATCTTGCAAGAAGCACTTCTTTTATGGAATAAATATTGTAACATCTTCCGTTGTTTTATGAGAATAACCGTAAGAAGCAATAGTCAGGAGAAAAGCGTATATGGGCCAAATAATCATAAATTCTTTAAACGTACTTCTGCCGATTTTTTACGCACTTACGCTGGGCATTTACCTCTTATCATTTTATCTGAAGAATAAAGCCTTCGAGGGCTGGGCTCTTAAATCTTTACTTACCTCGGTTTCTCTGCATTTTGTATATCTATTATCGAAAGCTGTTTCGTTTAACTATTTTCCTGTCACCAATGTATTTGAGTCCTTCTCATTGATTGCGTTTAACATCGCTATAATTTATCTCCTAGTTGAAATGGTCAAGCAAGAAGGCAAAACTGGTCTGTTCTTTATCTCAATAGCATTTCTGTTTCAAGTAATTTCATCCATGTTTATGCAGAATAGTGGATCGCATAGCTCTTTACTTGAGAATCCCATGTTTGGCTTTCATGTTTTTGCCACTTTACTTGGGTTATCCGCTATGGCAGTGGCTGCCATTTACGCATTTATGTACTGGATGCTTGCTAAAGAAATAAAAGCTCATCGATTCGGATCAATCTACCAGGGACTCCCATCTTTAGAAACACTGGAAGGCATGGGGCGAGCTGCATCAATAACAGGGTTAATCAGTTTAGGATTGGGTATCTTTCTAGGTCACCTCTGGGCTTACAAAATTCTTGGATACTTCTTTAGCAATGACCTGAAAATCATTATCACTGATTTTGCCTGGTTCGCTTACCTGGTTGGTTGGTTGGTGGTTCGATTTAGGAGGTTAGGTGGGTTGCGAACCAGTCAGTGGGCATTTTGGGGATTTATCACGGTTTTTGTATTGCTCATGGTTGTGAATATCTTTGCCACAACCTTCCATCAATTTAGCTGATGAAGAATAGTCAAATAGTCCTTTGGGGATATCACCATAAAAATGCCCCGGTTGAGCTTCGGGACCTGGTTGTGTTATCACACGATCAAATCTTGGTCTTTATCGAGCAAGGCATGCGAGCTAATATTGGGATACGTGAGATTGCAATCATTTCAACCTGCAATCGGACAGAATTCTACTCGGTTACCACTGAGCCAACAAAACTAAAGAGTTGGATAATCGAGCAGTATGAAAATCGATTAGGTATTAACCCTGCTGAAGGATGGCCTGATCCTGAACTCCTTTTTAACGATGAAGCAATCAGCCATTTAATGGGTGTTGCCGGTGGTTTGGAAAGTATGATGCTCGGTGAAAACCAGATATTAAGTCAGGTCAAATCCAGCCATAATCTGATTCTTTCAACGGGCTATAAATTCCCACTGTTAAATCGACTCTTTCAAGAAGCCATTAGAGCTGGTAAAGCCATTCGCACCCACACGGAGCTTAGTGCAGGGGCTGTCTCAATCAGTCTTGCAGCGGTTGAGTTGGCTAGTAAAATCTATTCCAATATCGATAAAAATGCCATCCTTTTAGTAGGAGCTGGTGAGACTAATAAGCTAGTCGCCAACCACTTCCAGGAGAAGGGTGCCAGCAATTTTATCATTGCTAATCGCAGTGTTGAAAACCGTGAACGGTTAGCCGCTCAATTTGGAGGGCGCTCTGTTTCACTGGATGAGTTGGATCAAGCTTTAACTGAGGCAGATATTGTTGTAACAGCAACAAGTGCAAAACATTATCTGATCGAAAAACAACAGCTCAAAGCAATTTTGAAGCAACGACGAAGAGGTGCTTTACTCTTAGTTGACATTAGTTCCCCGCGCAACATTGATCCACAGGTCAGTGATTTACCAGATGTGTTTCTCTACCATATGGATCATCTTCAAGAGGTCGTTCGTGAAAATCTCGATCGACGTCGTGCTCAAATTCCGGCTGCTGAACAAATCATCGGAAAGATAAAGGGCGAATATCAGGATTGGTTAAAAACTCTGGAGGTCGTGCCCACGATTAGTCAGCTGTCAAAGTACTTTCATATGGTTCGTGATCAGGAACTTGGAAAGTATGTTAATCGTACTGCTGAGCAGGAGTATGCACAGCTACAGGAATTATCTAATAGTATTGTGAAGAAACTTTTGCATTATCCCATCGTTAATCTCCGGGAAATGGCAAATGGTGAACAGCTTGATCAGAGTAAAATCAATGCCATTTGGGAGATTTTCAATATGAAGAAACTAGATGATTAGATAGGAATTAAATAAACCAAATGAGTATTCAAAAGATAATTATTGGAAGCCGTGGAAGTCAGCTGGCATTGTGGCAGAGTAAGCTCATTAAAACTCTGCTGGAGGAGCAATATCACCAGCTTGAAATAGCTATCCGTGTTATTCGAACTAAAGGTGACACCATACAGGATGTCCCCCTTCCGAAAATTGGCGATAAGGGCCTCTTTACCACTGAGTTGGAAGAGGAGCTAACCAATGGCTCGATTGACCTGGCGGTTCATAGTCTCAAGGATTTACCGACCACCCTACCGAAAGGCCTCACCTATGCAGGATCACCGTTACGTGCCAACCCTACTGATGCCTTTGTCTCCACAAAGTGGCAACAGTTACAGGAGTTACCCGCGAATGCCATCATTGCAACTGGAAGTGTTCGGCGGCAGGCTCTTATCCGTGGTCTTAACCCTGATATTCAATTTGAGAGTTTGCGTGGCAATATTGATACGCGTTTGAGAAAACTGGAAAAGCTGGGGTGGGATGGGATTATTATGGCCACTGCTGCTCTGCAAAGGCTTGGACTGGAAGAGTATATTTCTGAGGAATTACCTCCAGAACAGTTCATACCTTCAATCGGGCAGGGAGCAATCGGGATAGAGCTACGTGAAGATCGTGACGAATTGGTCACACTACTTAAACCAATTATTCATTCAGAGACTGTCGCTTGTTGTCGTGCTGAGAGAACTTTCGG
>JAJRSW010000108.1 GCA_024278595.1 Fidelibacterota bacterium
ATCATATCCAACAATGAAATCAAACACATCATCCATCAACCCAAGGCTTACACTCGCTCCCTGTTCATAACCACGATGCAAGCCCAGATAAGAGAGTCCCATACGTGTGCCGCTAATACCAGTATGACGAATTCTGTAGGAGTTATTATAATCTGTGGGAGCGATCAGGTTGAGTCCCATGTGCGCGGAGATCACCTTTTCCCCTGTCTTCAACACGCGCTGGGTGCGAATATGACTATTATTGTAGCAGCCTGTGAGGAGCATCAGTGCAAGAGTGAGAAGCACGCATCTTAAAAAATGCTTATTCACTATAAATGATCTCACTCTCATAGAAGATGGAATAGCCCCAGAAGCCGCCTGCCATCATCCCCAGCAGGGCTGCTGAGCTGATATTTGCATCGCTGGCATCTTCTTGCAAAATAAGCAGAGCCCCGCTTAAAAAGGCACCCCCCATGATAGACGAGGCAATGCTGAGGAGAATCTCGGGCGGACCTGGTTCATAACTTACCTGAATCACATCCTCCAGTGGTACTTTTAGCAGTCTGGTACCTACTTCCAGGTGGTAATTACCTGCAGAAACCTCTATCAGACGACCACTAATTTCCTCACCATCCCGAGCGTGCAGGGTGAGAATTGAGCCCTGCCACTCATTGACTAGTTTTTTTAATCTGATCTGCCTGGTCTGGTCATCTATACTCGTTGTACTCAGGTCTTGGGCATAGGCACGGCTGGCGAGCATACTAACCATTCCTATGATAGTTAAAGCAGTCAAGCTCTTCATTGCTCTAGTCATATCATACCCCTGGAAATTTAGAGTTCGTAAAACTCCCAATAGAAGACCAGATAAGGCTGTTGGAAATGGATCCCAACCCGGAAAGTCTGATTCACTGCATAAAGGAATCCAAAATCAAAATCCAACATGCTGTAACTCCCACCCGTTCCATCCAGAACAAAGCGACTATCATCACCAAAATAATCATCCCAGGTAGCGGAAAAGGTGCGGTATTTATTGCCATTATCGGCCCATACTTCAGCCAGAAATTTCATGTTTTTTGAGAGATCATATTCAAAACCGGCAAAAAGTCTAAACGGCATGATGAATTGCCCATCATCCAACCATTTATAGCCATATGGGGTACTGTCAGTAGCCAGCAGGTTATCTTTTAGAAAGGGAAAGCTATTGGTCCGGGCTCCAAAATGGGCTCCTACTTTTCCCCGACCACTTTCCATGGTCCGGCGGTATGACATGACGTAATACAGTTCTCCATAGATACCAACCTGTTCGGGATCCATCATCACTTCAGCAGTGGTCAGGTCTTCCCGATCGTTGAGTGTATTTCCAGCAGCATCTACCTGGATAAACTGGGAATAACGGGCAACTAAATTTTTCATGGGATAGTTGCGGTGCATGTTGATACCCACCGCCGCTGCTGATTCTTTGGCACCAGTAGGGCGATGGTAAAGACGCCAATGGGCTTGAATATTCAGATCACCGGAAAAATTGCTGCCGAATTTAGTGCGGAGCATGAACCGATCAGTAAACCCATAGCCCAGTGACAATCCACTGATATAAAAAGTGTGTGCCGGTAGCGGGAAGGCGGTGGGATCCATAAAAATATCGGTAAGCACTGCTTCACCCTGGTAAAAAGTTTTTTTCTCTTCAGCCCAGGCAACCCGTTTGCCGCCATGGAAACGATCCATGTCCTTGATGTCTTTTTTATTGATGACCACATCACCGTATTTGGAACGGATCACAATCTCCTGCATGCTGTCTTTTAGCACAGGACCCACATAGCGTGTATCATCTTTTTTAGTGATTTTGGCGGTTTCTTCCAAAATATCACCCCTGGGTATCTGCAGGGTGCCATCGGGAGTTTCGATCTCGCAGACACCATCCTTGATACTTAGGATGGTACCGTTAATTATATTGCCATCTGACAGGTAAAATCGTTTTGACATCCCCACTTCCAGGATACTGGCTTTGGGTCTGGGTTGTTCTACTTGCGGTATTGCCGGTTTGGCAGTGGTGAACTGGGGGCTTGCCAGCATGGTGGAAGCGATGGGACGGGGTATATTGCTAGATTGGAAAGCCTGGATCACTTTGACGGCATTCGCTGATGAAAGATTATTCAAAGTAGCAGAATAATTGATCTGTAAGTAATTATCCAGGCTAAGCTGCGTAAAACCGTTCTGGGTGGCCAGGGTGGTGATGGCAGTTTTCTGGTTGGGAATAATGCTGCCATCCTGGGCAAGCAGACCAATGATTAATAAACCTAAAACCATCATTATTTTAAAAAGTTTCTATAAACCTCCTTGATTAACCTATTTACTGGATGAAATGAACATACCATAAATGCCAAGCTATGCAACAGTTGTTCTTATAAATTATCCTTTAGTTGGATTAACCTGCATAATTCATAGCCACTAAGTCACGCAGACACCAAGTTTAAAAAATATATGCTTAGCACAAATTATCACTCACAGATGCAAATAATTCTGTTTAAAATGACCTTGTTCATAACTTTAATCATCTTCGTGGCTTAGTGTCTTCGTGGCAATAATTCATGAATAATGCAGGTTAAATGATCTCTAAAAAAAAGTCCGTTTAATAAATCAGTCAGAACTCTTTTTTTTCTGTATCAATTGTCTATGGCTGCCCCATTAACGGTTGAGTGATATCTGAAGTCGGTTGAAAAAATCGGCATAAAATTCCTGGGTTTGGACTGGACCTGATTCAACGATGCTTGATCCTGCAAGATGCTGTCCCTGCACCGTAACGCGAACGCGAGTTTGTTGAGTCGTGATATCTTCCATGGTGATGGTCATGGCGTATTTATAAGAATCGGGACCGCTGTGATCAGAACCAATATATACCGGGGATGGCCCATGGCGGTGGGAACGAGATTTAAACCACGGCCCTTCACGATCATCATCCCGTTTAGTGTCACACTCATCTTCACCCTCATCATCAGAATCGTGGAATATTAAAGCCAGGACGAAGGCTACCACAGCTACGGTGCCTGCAATAAGACAGAAGGTTTGAACCTCATCGGGAACTTCTGTTTCACCAACAGTCTCCCGGCTGATGGGTGCCAGTTTACGCTCAGATGTTCGCTCTGCTGTGATCATACCCAAACCCATGTCCACATCACCCAGCGTGTAGTGCATTTCTTGAAGAACAACCAGGACGGCCCGGGCGATCTCCGCTTGGCTATATGACAGATCACGGGTCTGTAAGATGCGGGCTTCTTCGGGCGTGAGTTCTGCCGGCCTGAAGCTACAGCCACTGACCACGAAGGATAAGTAGAACACGAGCAACCAAGTGACTCCCCGAGAGCTGCGCTGAATGATTGGATCTTTTTTCATTGTCTGCCTGTTGTCATTGAAGCTATTTATTGTTCCCCTGGATGAGCTCTTCACGTGTACATTGTACGAAATATAGATTTACGTTCCTTAATAATTTGACAATGACAACTAGATTTTCCTAACAATCATTTCCAAGCCGGGAAGGACTTAAATGAGACTTAAAATTTTCACTTCGCTATTGGCTTTGGTACTACTCCTGAATTGTGCGTCAACTGCCACCCCTGCAGCAACACCTGACCTGCCAAATATTGATGAATTTTGGGACTATTCAGACCCCCTGATCACTGAATTGCGGTTTATTGAGATCCTGGCAGACATTGATCTTTAACAAACACCAGAGTATTATCTTGAACTCCAGACCCAAATTGCCCGGACCCTTGGATTACAGCATAAATTTACAGAAGCTCTGGCATTACTGGATCAAGTTGAAGCTGAATTAAGCCCTGATTACCCTACAGCAAAGATCCGCTATTTACTGGAACGTGGACGGGTGCTCAATTCTTCAGGCAAGGGCAGGGAGTCAGTACCTTTTTTTCTGGAAGCCTGGAACCTGGGCCGATCCATCGGTGCTGACTTTTATGCCGTAGATGCAGCCCACATGCTGGGGACCGTCAATAATCCAACCGACCAACTCATTTGGAGTGAAAAGGCTCTGGTGCTGGCTGAAACCAGTGAGGATTCACGGACCCGAAACTGGCTGGGAGCCCTCTACAATAGTATTGGCTGGAGTTATCATGATCTGGGGGATTTTGAGAAGGCTCTGGAAGTTTTTGAAAGGGCTCAAAGATGGCGTCAGATGAACCGGCAAGTGAGGGAGATCCAAATTGCGGATTGGACAGTTGCCCGTACCCACCGTTCACTGGGAAATATTGACCTGGCCCTGGAAATGCAATTGAATCTGGAAAGGGAGATCGCTGAATCCGGTAGCGATGAAGATGGCTACGTCTTTGAGGAGATTGGTGAATGCCTGCTTTTGAAAAACGAAGCCGAGGCTGCTGCGCCTTATTTTCAAAAGGCCTGGTCACTGCTATCCCAGGATCCCTGGTTACAAGAAAATGAAATAGAACGCCTGGATCGCCTAAAGAAATTAGGAAACGAGTGATTTGTCGAAATGCTTAAACTAAGTTTAGCCCACCTGCTGTCTTTGTTCCTTCCGCCGGCGTCAACGGGGTCCGAGCTCCCAGTGACAGGTAGAACGAGTAGCGTCACGGAGATATTATTCTGTTGATAAAGAGCGACTTTATTTGTGTTTCCACTCTCCTGTTCGCTAACATTTCAGCCGGATATTGTTAGGGAAACTCTCTTTTCATGCCTACTCACACCTCCCCCATTTCCGTATCGTATCGCTGCAGATCTGGGGTCGATCTGTGGCAAACGACTTTTCAGGAACGGCTGCCCTTCACAGCATGATCCTATTAATAGACAATTACGACTCGTTCACCTATAATCTTTATCAGCAGGTGTCCCGCCTGGGGGGCCAGGTTCGGGTTGTCAAAAATGATGCGCTCAGTATGGACCAGATCAGAGCAGCCAAACCGGAAAAACTTATCCTGAGTCCAGGACCTAGAACACCGGCTCACTCAGGTGTGTGTATCCCCGTTATCCAGGCCTTTTACCAAACAATTCCTATTCTTGGAATTTGTCTGGGACATCAATGTCTGGCAGTGGCGTTTGGGCAGCATATTCAGGCTGCCCGTCAACTGGTTTTTGGGAAAACGACCCCGGTTACGCATACTGGGTCAAGCCTGATGTCAGGGGTTCCGCAAATATTCCAGGCAGCCCGCTATCATTCACTGGTGATCAATGCTGTTCCTGATGGTTTCAGCGCTACTTCACAGGATGACCGTGGCGATATTATGTCAATGGAGCACACATCATTACCTCTCTATGGATTGCAATTTCACCCGGAATCATTTCTTATGGAGCCGACTGGAGACCAGATGATCGCCAATTTTCTGGACATTTAACATGAGTGTTCTCAGGAGTAATCTGGATCCGGGACTGCTTGACCAACTCTGGCGCCAATTACCATCATCCTGCCAGGCAGCCTTTCGAACGGATGGTTATGGTCAGGAAACCTGGCGTAAACTGCTGGCGTTCAACCCGGTTGCAACCTTCACTCTTGATGATCCGCAAAAGATAGACGAATTTCGATCATTCATTATTAACAATCGGGGAAGGCTATGCGCAGGTTACCTGGCTTATGATCTGGGATTTTACCTACACGATCTGCACTCAAGACATGCTTGCACACAGCCCCTGGCGGTTTTTCATACCTACGATAATTGGTTGGAATTTGATAAAGAGGGAACCTGGATCAAGAGCTCTGATGATCAATACAGGAAGTTTATTGATCAATTGCTCAGAGCAGTTTCTCCGGCCATAGAACATAAAGCTTCATTGAGTTTCAAACCTGCGCTTCAACAAGCTCAATATGATCGCAATATTACAGCGATTCAGCATTACATCAGGGCTGGTGATTTTTATCAAATGAACTATACTCAGCAGCTAAAAGCCAAGACCAATAAATTGCCCAGAGATCTGTATCCAGAATTGATCCAAGGTCATCCCGCAGCTCAGGCCTGTTATTTTGAAGCCGGAGAACAAGCCATTCATTCACTTTCGCCGGAGTTGTTTCTGCACTATGCTCATGGGATCCTCACCACTGAGCCCATCAAGGGCACGCGTCCCCGTGGCAGGGATAAGATTGAAGATGAAAGCCTTAGGCTTGAATTATTAGCCAGTGAAAAGGAACAGGCCGAACTCTTTATGATCACTGATCTTTTACGAAATGATCTGGGCCAGGTCTGTGAGGTGGGCAGTATCAAACTGGAAACGATCAAAGCGCTAAAGAAACTGCCCAAGGTCTGGCACACCAGCTCCCGTATATCCGGGAAAATCCGGAGTGACCTGCACGCCGTGGATGCGTTACTTTCCATGTTTCCCGGAGGCTCCATTACCGGCTGCCCGAAGCACCGAGCCCTGGAAGTGATCGATGAGTTGGAAGTCGCTTCCCGAGGCATCTATACTGGATCATTGGGATATTTTCATCCTGATGGTGATTTCAGTTTTAACATAGCCATTCGCACTCTGGTCCAAAATGGATCGGAGCTCACTTTGGGAAGTGGTGGCGGCATTACCATCGATTCTGTTGCACAAGCTGAGTGGGATGAGCTGATGGTGAAGGCATCGACCTTTGAATGAAGGCTCACATTTATAGCTAAGCTATCTGCCAGTCCCCGAACTCTTCGCTATAAACCGTTGAAACGGTTCCTTTAGTCGTAAATAATTAATAACTCACGACTTAAATCGGGGTTACTATAACAGCTATTAGCTTTATAACCGTTTTAACGGTTTATTATAATTCGAAAAATAGCTGCCCTATTTGTAAGGTTTGGTCACATCCAGCTTGTATTCTATACGCTTAATTATAGATTTCGCCTGAAGAGCAATCCAGCATGGAGGGACGTATGCGATCCGGTAAATTCTTGATCATCAGCAGCTTGTTGCTAGCAAACCTGATGTATGCCCAAATATGGCAGCAGAATGATAATATTTTCAACCCCAGTGGGATTCCCTCCCTGCCATTTTCACAGCCCCGATTTGCCGACCTGGATGGTGATGGAGACCAGGATATGATCCTTGGCAGCATCAATGCTCCACCCCAATATTTTGAGAATAATGGATCAAGTACCAGCCCCCATTTCCAGATTGGCGATGACCTGTTCAATTCGGTGCAGGAGTTGGATTGTGAGGTGGGAGTGTGTATCGATCTGGATGCTGATGGAGATCAGGACTTTATTTCTGGTGGCTACTCGGGACTTCAGCTCTATGACAATATTGGCGATGCCGTGAACGGAGAGTTTGTCCGCACCGATGACTATTTTGCCAATCTGAGTGTTGGCACCTACCCGGTGCCTCATTTTGCTGATCTGGACAATGATGGTGATCATGATCTGGTGGTCGGATACAGTGAGAGCGGTGAGGTGCGTTATTACCAAAACCTGGGAACTCCGGCAAGCGCCATTTTTCTGGAGTCTGAGTCTGAAACCTGGTTCGATGTGGGGCTCTATGCCTATCCCTGGTTCTCTGATCTGGATTCCGATGGTGATATGGACCTGCTCATCGGTAGAGATGGCTATGGATTCCATTATTACCGCAATGATGGTGATGTGTCAGCCTGGAATTGGAGCGCTGCCAGCACTCAGTTCTCTGGTCTCGGTCAAGCTACTTATTGGAACTCCCCCTGCCTGGTCGATCTCACCGGGGATGGTAAACCGGATCTGGTGCATGGATCCGCCGCAGGACCCTTAAAATACTATGCAAATACGGGCAGCAACAGTTCTGCCAGTTGGACGGCGGTCAACTCCTTGTTTGGTGGGGTTCTGGATGTGGGTGGTGCGAGTAATCCAGTATTTATAGATTTTGATGGTGATGGAGACCAGGA
>JAJRSW010000109.1 GCA_024278595.1 Fidelibacterota bacterium
AGAATGGATGACTGGAAAAATGTATCTGGATGTAGACCTGTTGAATGAATCGGAAGAGAATCAGGAGAAAATACCTGAAAAGATACTGGAAACCGTAGAGGCTTAAATCCTTTTTACAGAACTTTTAGGACTTGACCCTAGTCACCTTCTCAGGGACACGAATTCCCTTTACTTCGGCAATCCTATTTGTCTGAAACACATTTATTTGATTTCAATCCGGATCATGGTCTTGAATAGTTTGTATCCGATAGCTTAACGAATATATTCAATGTTTCATGTCGGATTTTGATCCGGCGTTTTGGAAATAGTAAAGTGCTAAACTGCCTAAGGGAAGTTTTACATATATGGATCAAAATAATGTTGGTGTAAAACGAGGTTGGGATACCTTAAAAACGATTCTCCATGAACACGAATCGTTTGTCTTTTCTACCCATTCTGAGCCTGATGCCGATGGGGTAGGTTCCGAACTTGGTCTGGCCAGATACCTGAGATCAATCGGTAAAAAGGTTCATATCCTGAACCCCTCGCCATTAAGGTTAAACCTCAATTTCTTGCCAGATAAATCTGAGATTCAGGTATACAATCCGGATCTGCATGTTCAGGTCTTGGAGCAGGCCGAAGTCTTTATCGCATTTGACATTGGAAACTTCGATCGACTCGACAGGCTCTGTCCAGATCTAGAAACTACTGACATTATCAAAATTAGCATCGATCACCATCCTGGAGATAAATCGCAGTTCGACCATCGATTTGATTATCCCTCGGCCAGCTCTACCGGGGTCTTGGTCGCTGACCTCATCGGTGAGCTTGACGCAGCGTATCTGGAACAGATCCAGATTGCCGAACCGCTATATGCAGCCATCATGAGCGACACTGGAAATTTTCGCTATAACAACACCGATCCCGAAACCTTTTATACCGCTGGTCGCTTAGTCGCCGCTGGGGTAAAACCGTATGACCTGTATGTCAAGATCTATGAAGATCTGAATACACCCGGACGTTTGCTCGTTCTACAGCGCCTGCTAAGTGAACTTCACTATGATTGTGATGGACGATTGGCCTGGTCGCTGATCAATTTTGATGAGCTGCGCAACCTGGGGGCGACCACAGATGACCTGCATTCACTTTCAGATTTCATTCGATCAATCAAAGGGGTTGAGATCGGCGTATCTTTCACTAAAATGGATTCCCAACCTACTGATGTAAGCTTTCGTTCGAAGGGTCAGATTCCCATCAATACGGTTGCCCGTCAATTTAATGGAGGTGGTCACGCTTTTGCGGCTGGCTGCCGGGTAGATGACAGCCTGGAGGCTTCCGGAAAAGCCGTGATCGAAGCATGTCGTCTGGTTATTCAGGAATGGGATAACAATGCCTGATATGCTCAAGGTCAGAGTTGCCAGGGATGCTGGTTTTTGTTTTGGGGTCCGGGATGCCATTGAGAAGGCTCGGGAAACAGCAGGCATCCATGGCAAGGTTTATATGTTAGGCGATATCGTTCACAATGAGCGGGTGGTCGCCAAACTGGAACAAGAAAATATTGAGGTGGTTGAATCACTGGACGATGTAAAAGATGCACCGATCCTTTTCAGAGCTCATGGAACCATTCCTGAAGTTTGGGAAGCTGCCTCTGCCCGGGGTCTGGAAGTGATTGACGCAACTTGTCCGCTGGTGCATGAGATCCACACTGAGATCAAGAAACTCCACGCTGAAGAGCGTAAGTTATTTATCATTGGTGATCATGGGCATGATGAGGTGGTCGCCATTCAAGCCCAGGTTCCGGATGCTGTGGTCATTGCCTCTGTAAAAGAAGCCCAGGCCATCCCCAGATTTAAAAAAGCCGGAATTGTATCACAATCCACCCAGATGATCGAAAACGTACAGGAAATAATCGGCATCCTTTCCATGAAAATATTTGATCTGCGCTTTATAAACACGGTTTGCTTTCCTACTCGCAGGAATCAAGGTCAGATCAAGGAACTGGCGCCTATCTCAGATGTCATGATCATTGTAGGTTCATTCACCAGCGCCAATACCAAACGCCTGCTTGAGGTTTCGCTTTCCATGAATCCCAATTCATACATGGTGGAGCAGGTGGAAGATATTGATATGAGTTGGTTTGATGCGGTCAATTCGGTGGGTGTATCCGCAGGTGCTTCATCTCCAGATGATCTTATTAAAGAAGTTGTAGAACATTTGAAAAACTTACACGTGCAAGCACGTGTGTAAATATTGTTATTTAGTTTTGGAGATCTTAAATAATGACAAAAGATTTATTTGAAGTTAAAACCGGATTAGCAGAAATGCTAAAGGGTGGGGTGATCATGGATGTGACCACACCTAAAGAGGCAGAAATCGCAGAAAAAGCCGGAGCTGTCTCAGTCATGGCCCTTGAGCGCATCCCTGCTGATATTCGAAGAGATGGCGGTATTGCCCGGGCTTCTGACCCTCAAATGATCAAAGAGATCCAGCAGGCGGTCTCAATACCGGTCATGGCCAAATGTCGTATCGGTCACTTTGCTGAGGCGCAGATTCTGGAAGCACTGGAAGTGGACTATATTGATGAAAGTGAAGTACTAACACCTGCCGACGAGTCAAACCACATCTGGAAACATGATTTTAAAACGCCCTTTGTGTGTGGTGCCACAAATCTTGCAGAAGCTTTGAGAAGAATTGGCGAGGGTGCCGCTCTGATCCGAACCAAGGGTGAACCCGGTACTGGAAACATCGTTGAAGCCGTACGTCATATGCGTACTATCAATACAGAAATGGCCAGATTGTCAACCTTAAGAGACGATGAGCTTATGGCTGTGGCCAAAGAGATGGGTGCCCCATTCCACCTGGTGGCTCAAGTTGCAGCAACCGGCGAGCTTCCTGTTCCGAATTTTTCGGCAGGTGGGATCGCCACTCCGGCCGATGCCTCGTTGATGATGCAGTTGGGTGCTGAGACCATCTTCGTTGGCTCGGGCATCTTTAAATCTGAGGACCCAGGTGCCATGGCGAAAGCCATGGTTCAAGCGGCCACATTTTATGATAATCCTGAGAAACTGGCTGAGATCTCAGCAGGACTTGGATCTGCCATGCGGGGTTTGGATATGAATGAAATAGCTCCTGAAGCACGGATGCAGGATCGCGGCTGGTAGGAATTAAGATTTGTTGACCAGACCAGAATACAATGATCTGACCATTGGGATAGTTGCCTTGCAAGGTAGCTTTGCCAAACATGCCTATAGTATGGGCCGCCTGGGGATAAAAAGCCGGGCTATCCGCACCGCCGCAGACCTTAAATTGATTGATGCTTTGATCCTGCCGGGCGGCGAATCAACCACGATGACCCTGTTGCTGGAAAATGAAAACCTGTGGGAGCCATTGGCTGATGCTTTGGAAATATTACCGGTTTTTGGAACTTGCGCCGGTGCTATACTACTGGGTAATCAGCTCGAAGATGATCGTGTGCGCTGTTTTAATAAGATCAATTATACTGCTGAACGAAATGCTTACGGTCGTCAAGTCGAATCTTTTAGTACCGCCCTGGTGGTCCCATATTTATTGGATCAAGATTTCCATGCCATTTTCATCCGTGCACCTAAATTTCGTGATATTGGTGACGATGTTCAAACCCTGGCAGTTTACGGATCGACCCCAGTCCTGATGAGACAGGGGCAGGTGCTGGCGGCAGCATTTCACCCTGAGTTAACTGAAGATTCTGGTATTCATAAATACTTTGTGGATCATATCGTTCTAAAATCGAGGTAAATTATCCATGTCGGATAAATATAAATTACTAAACACTATTGATTCTCCCAAAGACCTGAAAGTGCTCTCTGAAGCTAAATTACTTCAGCTCTGTCAGGAGATTCGTGCATATACCATTGAGGTTGTCTCAGAAACTGGTGGTCACCTGGCACCCACCCTGGGTGTCGTTGAGTTGTCAGTTGCTTTACACAAAGTATTTGATTCTCCCAAAGACAAGATCATCTGGGATGTTGGCCATCAAGCTTATGCACATAAGATCATCACCGGACGGAGAGACGCACTTAAGACCATCCGCCAATACGGTGGTATCAGCGGTTTTTGTAAGCCCAATGAAAGTGAGCATGACATTTATGGTGCTGGCCATGCTTCGACATCCATATCTGCCGGAGTTGGATTTGCGATTGCCCGTGATCTAAAAGGGGAGAGTCATCAGATCATTTCTGTCATCGGTGATGGGGCTCTCACCGGTGGACTTTCGTTTGAGGGTTTGAATAATTTGGGTTCATTGCGAACCAGAATGATGATCATCTTGAACGATAACGAAATGTCTATCTCACCAAATGTGGGGGCCATGGCTAAATATCTTTCCAAGATCACTACCAATCCGCTCTATAATCGGGTCAGGGAAGAGTTATGGAAGATCACAGGTAAATTACCCGTAGGCAAAAGCACGATTCGGACTGGAATCAAGAAGATCGAAGAAAGTTTGAAGAATCTGCTGGTTCCGGGTGTCATCTTTGACGAAATGGGCATTCGCTATTTTGGACCCATTGATGGGAATGATCTCCCCCTGATGATTGAGACTCTGGAGAATATAAAAGATATCAATACCCCAATCATCCTGCACATTATCACCAAAAAAGGATTGGGCTTTACTGAAGCAGAGGAAAATCCCTCAAAATTCCACGGAATTGGTCCTGCGGCAAAACCAGGCGATGAAACGACCAGGAAAGTTGTACCGCCCTTTTTGAATATTTTTGGTGAAGAGTTGACCAAGCTGGCCACGAAGGATAAGCGGATCGTAGCTGTCACAGCTGCCATGCGTGATGGAACCGGTCTTTCCGGGTTTTCCGAAAAGCATCCGGACAGGTTTTATGATGTGGGAATCGCTGAAGGGCATGCAGTCACCTTTGCCGGGGCCTTGGCTTCCCGGGGTCTGCGACCTTTCGTGGCGATCTATTCAACCTTTCTCCAGCGTGCCTATGATATGTTGGTTCATGATATCGCCGTGCAAAAACTACCGGTTATTTTTATGCTGGACCGAGCAGGTCTGGTGGGTGAAGATGGTCCGACCCACCATGGTGTCTTTGACCTTGCTTATCTTTCCAGTATCCCTGGTGTGGTTGTAGCATCCCCAAGAAATGGGGAGGAATTACGTCACCTCATGCAGACAGCTCTCAACTATACCGATGGTCCATTTTTTATTCGTTACCCCAAAGCTTCGGCTGAGAAGAACCGTAAAACGATCAAAAGCAAAGCTCTGGAGATCGGGAAATGGGAGACGCTGGCGGAGGGGCAGAATGTCGCCATTCTTGCTGTTGGATCCATGAATGGGATTGCTGATAAAGCGGCTGCCATAATAGGATCTGAGGGCCTTAAAGCCACCCGAATCGATGCCAAGTTTGTGAAACCCTATGATGCGCAAAGGCTCAAGCAGATTTTGACAACTCACAGCAATGTTTTTATGGTGGAAGAGAATAATTATCCTGGAAGTCTCGCCCAGACCATCCAGGCAGTATCTGCGTCCCTGGCAGATTCAGCTTGCGTATATGCCCACACTTTGCCGGATGAATTTGTCACACATGGGTCAAGATCACAGCTACTTGCGGAAGTGAAATTGACACCTGAAGAAATTGCAGCATCCATTCTCAGGGTGCTGGCAAAAGAGACTGGAGTGGAGTAAAATATGTCGAAACATTCTTATTCAGAAAGTCTCAAACGCTGGCAGGAAAAAGTGGCAAAAGCTGATAACAGAGAATATGATTATACTACTATTTCCGGTCTTAAAAATGACCTGATGTACCTGCCAGAGGGCGATGAACTTGACCATGAACAATATATGGAAAAGCTGGGATTTCCCGGTGAATATCCGTTTACCAGGGGAGTTCACCCCAATATGTATCGCGGACGGTTATGGACCATGCGACAGTTTGCCGGATTTGGTACCCCTGCGGATACAAATAGACGCTTTAAATTTCTGCTGGAGCAAGGCCAGACCGGTCTGAGCACGGCATTTGATATGCCCACGCTTATGGGCTACGATTCAGATCATGCTTTATCTTTGGGAGAAGTTGGGCACTGCGGAGTTTCCATAAACTCCATCGATGATATGCTGACCTTGTTCGATGGGATTCCCCTGGATCAGGTGTCTACATCCATGACCATTAACGGCCCGGCTATTATTTTACTGGCAATGTACGTGGTGGTGGGTGAACGTCAGGGGGTCTCATCAGAAAAATTAAGAGGTACTTTACAGAACGATATTTTGAAGGAATATATTGCTCAGAAAGAGTTCATCTTTCCACCTGAACAATCCATGCATATCATTACTGACATGATCGAGTGGTGTACTGAATATATGCCTGCGTACAACACGATCTCCATTTCAGGATATCATATCCGTGAGGCTGGATCAACCGCTGCGCAAGAGCTGGCCTTTACCCTGGCTGATGGTTTTGCCTATGTAGAAGCAGCCATGGAACGGGGTCTTGATGTAGATAAATTCGCTCGTCGATTGAGTTTTTTCTTTAATTCCCATATTGATTTCTTTGAAGAGATCGGAAAATTCCGGGCTGCGCGACGGATCTATGCCAAACGGATGAAAGAAAAATACGGTGCCAAGGACCCACGCTCCTGGATGTTAAGATTTCATACTCAAACTGCTGGTCACAGCCTTACTGCCCCTCAACCAGAAAATAATATTGTCAGAACCGCTTACGAAGCACTGGCCGGCGTTTTGGGCGGAACCCAGTCACTGCACACCAATTCCATGGATGAAGTTCTGGCATTGCCCACCGAGAAAAGTGTTGAAATTGCCTTGCGGACTCAACAGGTGATCGCCTATGAGACAGGTGTGGGGTCAACAATTGATCCCCTGGCTGGTTCGTATTATGTTGAGGCCATGACCGATAAGATGGAAGCAGAAGCAGAAAAATATTTTGATATCATCGACGAGTATGGTGGCGTGGTGCCGGCCATTGAGGCCGGTTACTTTCAGCGCGAGATTGGGAAGGCCGCCTATGATGTTGCCCGCAAGTATGATAGTAAGCAAAGGTTGATCGTCGGGGTTAATGCTTTCATACGTGAAAATGAAACAATGGATATACCGGTATTGAAGATAGATCACCAGGTTGAGCTGGATCAGGTATCAAAGGTGCAGAAATTGCGTAAATCCAGAAATGCCACTGAAACTGACCAGGCACTTCGAGACCTTACCCAGGCCTGTGAAAGCGGTGAGAATATCATGCCGCCCTTACTGGAAGCAGTGCGCAAATCCGCCACTCTGGGTGAGATGGTCCAGGCTATGAGACAGGTTTATGGAACATACATCGAAACGCCTGTCTTCTAAGAACCCAGGTCCTGATAATTGATGATCGATATTCATAATCACATGCTACCCGCAGTAGATGATGGTGCTAAAAATGATATTGTGGCACTATCTATGCTTAAGGAAGCGGTGAAGCAGGGAGTGCAGCACCTGGTGCTCACCCCGCATCTGTATGAAGCGGATATCATCAAAAGTACCGCTGATTGGAAAGCAAAAGTGGGGATCGGGAGTCAGGCCATATTTGCCATGGTAACAGAACATCAACTACCCCTCGAGATATCCATCGCTGCTGAAGTACGGTATCAGGACACACTGCCCATTATTCTGGATGAATTGGAAGTGCTTATCGGCGGTAAATATCTTTTACTTGAATTTTCTTTTCATTCCGTACCCAACAATCTGGAACGGATCATATACGACATCACCCGCCGGGGCATTATCCCAATTATTGCTCACCCGGAGCGCATCAAACCCTGGCAGCGTGACTACCTGGAATTGGAACAATTTATCAATCTGGGCTGTCCACTACAGATCGATATCGGCTCATTTTTGGGAACTCTGGGGCCCAATTCTCAAAAAATGGCCAACTTTTTATTTGAAAGAGATGCCGTTCATCTTGTCGGTAGTGACAGCCACAATCTGGAATCAAGGCCACTTTATGCAAAACCGGGATATGATTGGCTCACAGAACACTATGGTCATGAGTATGCGGATTTGTTATTAAAGGACAACCCCGCAAGAATTTTAAAAGGTGAGTCCGTGAATGTTTATCCGGCTGACCTGACGCCACCTCGGTCATCTTGGGGCGTCAAATTACTGAATATGTTTAAATCATAAATAAATAGGAGCTTTCCTTTGAAGAATAAAATGAAATTTGTTATCGGCAGTGTGGTCATCGTTTTGGCTGTGATCGTACTGGCAGTTCAAGGCCTTCAAGAGGATGCAACCATGTCTTACTCAAAGAGCGTGAGTGAAGTGCAACTTTTGGGAAACCGGGCGAAATCACTTTCTCTGAAAGTCAATGGTCAGCTCAAAAAAGGCAGCATAATTCGGAATAATCTGGATCTGGATTTTATAATCACTGAAGGGGAATCTGAACTACAGATCCATTACATTGGTAAGGATCCAATTCCGGATACCTTTAATAATGAAATGGACGCTGAAGTTGTTGTGTCTGGAAGACTCGCCGACAATGGGGTCTTCAATGCTGAACGTATTCAAGCAAAATGTGCCTCTAAATATGAAGCGGATTATTCATCCGCTGCAAATTAAAGCTTAAGGATTGAGTTAATTTTATGGCTGATCTAGGAAATATACTACTATTCTTTTTGTTCCCCGTGAGCGTGTTCACTGCTTTGGCAGCTCTCGCTGCGGGTATCACCAAACGTCGGGGACTGCTGGAAGCTGCCCGGCGCGGAGCTTATGCTGCCTTTGGCGTGACGACCCTGGCGGTGCTGGCTTTGGAGTATCTGCTGGTCACCAGCGATTTCTCCATTGAGTACGTCGCCAGTAATACCAACTATGCATTACCCATGTTCTATAAGATCGTCGCCCTGTGGGCCGGACATAATGGATCGCTTTTATTATGGACCTGGATCGTCACTATATTTATTGCCATCGTAGCCTATCAGAACCGGCGCAAGAATAATGACCTGATGCCCTACGTCCTGCTGATGATGGCTGTGACCATGGTGTTCTTCTCTGTGCTCAGTATTTTTATCAGTAATCCCTTTGATACGCTCTACCAGGACATGGGCAATCAACTCCAGGAATTCGCAGTACCGGATGGGCGGGGTCTTAATCCGCTGCTGCAACACCCGGCCATGGTCATTCATCCACCGGTCCTGTTCATTGGCTATGTTGGGTCGGTGGTTCCCTTCGCTTTTGCCATCGCAGCATTGATCACAGGCAAACTGGGAGCCGGATGGATCCACACCACGCGGCGCTGGGCACTCACCACCTGGGGATTTCTGGCTGCTGGTATCGTCCTTGGTGGAAAATGGGCTTATGTTGAACTTGGTTGGGGTGGATACTGGGCCTGGGATCCGGTTGAGAATGCCTCTTTACTACCCTGGTTAACAGCTACAGCTTATTTGCATTCTGTTATGATACAGGAGCGAAAAGGCATGCTCAAGGTCTGGAATATGACCCTGGTGATCGCGACCTATCTACTCTCAATATTTGGCACCTTTTTAACACGAAGTGGTATTGTCAGCTCGGTGCATGCTTTCTCAAATTCTGGACTGGGACCAGCCTTTTCAGTGTTTCTAATTCTGTCCACCTTGTTTAGTATAGCACTGCTGCTATATCGGCGCAAGGATCTCAAACCTGATGAAGAGCTGCAATCTCTGGTATCCAGAGAAAGCGGTTTCTTATTTAATAACCTGCTCTTTTTGCTGGCTACCATCGCAGTACTCTGGGGCACTCTGTTTCCGGTCATCAGTGAAATATTCACGGGTGATCAAATCACCGTTGGCCCTCCCTGGTTCAACAATATTATGATCCCCATTGGCTTGGCTCTGCTCCTATTAACAGGAGTTGGCCCCTTGCTGGCCTGGCGCCACACATCCGTTGAAACCTTAAAACGTAGTTTTGGTTGGCCAATCCTGGGCAGTTTTATTCTGGTCCTGGTCCTGATCGGATTTGGTATCCGGGATGGATGGAGTCTGGGGTCATTTGCCATCTCGTTCTTTGTCATGTGGACCATTGTGGTCGAATTTGTAAAAGGAGCCCGTATCAGAGGTCGAAACTCTGGTGAAAATTTCTTGAAAGCGGTCTATATGCTTTCACGGAAGAACACGCGCCGTTACGGTGGATACATTATTCACGCTGCCATGGTAGTCATGTTCATCGGCTTTACGGGTAATGCTTTTAACTCAGAAACCAGGGCTGAAGTTGACGAGGGTGATTTCTTTGAACTGGGACCCTATAAATTCACAGCTACCAGCATTCAGCATGCCCAGAATGAGAATTATTCTTCGGAATACCTCGAGCTAGAAATGACCAGAAATGGCAAATTTGTGGCCCAGCTTAAACCCGAAAAAAGATACTATTTTGCATCGGAGCAACCTTCAACGGAAGTGGATATCTATTCTACGTTACGCGAAGATATTTATGCTGTGCTATCCGGGATGAGTAATGATGGGGAGCGAGTTATCGTGCAGGTTTACCGCAATCCCTTTGTTAGAATGGTATGGATTGGTACATTTCTGCTAGTTTTCGGAACCCTATTTGCCATGTTGCCCAATCTTCGCGAGACTAAATCTGCCTCACCTTCAAATGGAGGTATTGTATGAGTTATCTGGGATATTTGATCGGTCTGCTTTCCCTGTTGTGGGCGATCCTGCCGCTCTTTAAGAAAGATAGCACCTGGATCTCGCTTATTATGGACATGGATGAACTGGAAGACCGCAAGACACGTGTTTACGGCAATATCGCGGATCTGGAATTTGATTTTGCCATGGGTCGCTTAAGTGAATCTGATTTTAACCCGATCCGCCAATCGTTTTTACAGGAAGCTGGACGAGTCATGCAGCAGTTGGAAGACCAGAAATCAGATGCTCTGATCGATCAGATCGAACAGGATGTGAAAGATCTTGGGAAAAAGAAGAAAAGTAAAAAACATAAATGTCCTGAATGTGGAAAGTCAAATCTGCCTGATGCCCGTTTTTGTATGAAATGCGGAAAGGAGTTATCATGAATAGTAAACTGCTGATACTCCTGGCGGGGGTCCTGATGCTGTTCAATGGGCTTTTGGGCGGGGACCTGCGGGTCAACCTGATCAATGGTACTACCAATACACCAGGATTTGCTGATCGGGTCGTTCTCATGGATCTTTCAGCAGGTATGCTTGAGGTCGCCTCGGCTGCTGATGTGAATAGCTCCACCACCTTTTCTGACATTAATCCAAGTGGTCAAAAACAATATCTGATTCAGGCCAGTTTGGCTGGGGTCAGCTATTCAACAACATTTGTCCCAACCCCTGATCTGACAGCCTGGGAAGCATCCATCACGCTTTTTGATGTCCAATCAACATTATCTGACATCAAAGCAACGGTTCCATTTTTTGTCATCTACGCTTTCGTTGACAAACTCTATATCCAAAAACGGCTCATTCTGGAAAATCATTCTGATCCACCGGTAACCTTTTTTGATCTACCTGGAATTATCAATGTACATGTACCTGATAATGTCACCCAAATGGACTATCTCACAATCAAGCATGGCACTACGCCACTGCGCACCCAAACGATTGATTCAGATAGGGGCCAAGTCATACCCAATGCCCTGAAACCAGGCAGTTCTGAGATCGATATCGCTTATTATCTACCCTACGATTCTTCAGCGGCTTTAGTTTCTGAAACCGTCTCCTATGATATTGATCATTTTCATGTTTATGTCATGCCGATGAATATGCAGGTGACTGCCCCGGGGCTGAAGCGCGAGGGGACTGATAATGAGAACGGATTGGCAATCTATGCCTTTGAACATGTCTCCGCCGGTACTGAAATAGAGTTCAGGATAACCGGGCAAGGCATGACTGATACTGAAAGTCAGGGACAACAGAATACTGGCAAAATCGTGGTAGAACATCGCATAGCAGCCAATAACGAGCTGATACTGGCCGGCGTACTGGTTATGTTGATTCTCACCGTAATGTTTATTTCCATCATCCGACAGAAGACAGATTTAAAAACAGAATCCATCGAAATGCTCAACAAGCAGAGAAAAGCGTTGCTGATTGAATATGGCAAGCATACTGAAGCTACCCTAGATGATAAAGTCAAAGAAAGAATACTATACCAATTGATCGCAGTCTATAAAACCCTGGAGAGGATCAGGTAGCTTGGCGACACCTGCCCTGCAACTCGCTAAAGTATCCAAGGATTTTGGGCGAATAATCGCCTTGAGGAATATCGACCTTACCATTCAAAGTGGGGAAGTGGTCAGTATTCTCGGGCGAAATGGCGCTGGTAAGACCACCCTGCTAAATATCATTAGCGGGGTAGCAAAACCAAGCAGCGGCAAGGTCCTGCTTTTTGGTACCGATCCCAGTGATAAGCTCAATAAGGCCAAACTAGCCATCATTTCCCACGAAATGTTCTTGTATGGAAATTTGACAGCTTTGGAGAACCTGGAATATTACGGCAGCATTTATAATATACCAGATCCAGGACAAAGGATTGCAAATGTACTTGCTGACGTGGAATTGACCCATCGTCGTTTTGATCTGGTGGCTACTTTCTCCAGAGGAATGACCCAGCGTTTGACCATTGCTCGAGCGCTTTTACATGAACCGTCCCTGTTGTTACTGGATGAACCATTTACCGGTTTGGATCAACATGCCATCGGGATGCTCCTCACTTTGCTCAACCAGCAAAAGAAATTGGGAAAAACCATCCTCTTGACCACCCATGATCTGCATACGGCGAAGGAGTTGTCTGAGCGCTATATTGTTTTGGATAAGCATGGCATTATCCATGATGGCTCCATGAAGGAAACCACGCCAGACGAGATCAGAAAAAAATACTTCAGCACCATTGCTGCAGAACAGGTGGCATAATGCGGGCAGCAATAGCCATACTAAAAAAAGACCTGCGAATGGAATTTCGGTCCAAGGAAAGCATCCTGGCCATGTGGATATTTTCTTTGCTGATATTTGTCATTTTTAATTTCACCTTTGAAGTTTCCAGATTGATCATGCTTGAGATCGCCCCTGGTTTGCTTTGGGTGGCTTTCATCTTCTCGGGCATGTTTGGACTTAATCACTCATTCGCTATTGAAAAAGAAAATGGAAATCTGCGAGCTATGGCGCTCATGCCTGTGGATGGTGGACAGATTTATCTGGGTAAATTTCTCAGTGTCACCATCATGATGCTGCTGTTCGAATTACTGATTTTTCCTATTTTTATCATTTTTTATGATCTGCAACTTTCGCTGGAGATGTTGCTGCTGATTCCAGTGGTATTGGCTGGAACCATCGGATTCACCAGCCTTGGTACCATTCTTTCGGCTGTAGCGGTACATACCCGCAATCAACAAATCCTGCTCTCACTGTTACTATGGCCCCTGGTTTCTCCCATTGTGATCTGGTCGGTCAATTTAACAGGAATGGTCCTGGCCGGTGAAGTAGCCACCTCATTTTACCCCCTGCTAATCCGGGTGGGGGCCTTTGATGTCATATTCTTTACCTTTGCATATCTGCTGTTCGATTTCATCCTGGAAGATTAAAGTAGCTTGCCTGAGCGAATAGACCCAATTAAAGGAAAACCATGAAACGTATTATAGATAAGACCTTACTCATCGTGCTTCTCATAGCCTTTTTAACCAGCCTTTATCTGGTCTTTAACTGGGTACCTCAGATAAAAGCGTCAAATACTGCTGAGCAGATCGCCCAAAAGATCTTTTATTTCCATGTTCCCAGTGCCTGGTTGGGATTTCTGGCATTCTTTATCGTATTTATTGCCAGTGTCGGATATCTGGTAACTCGCAAGCGTCAGTGGGAACTAGTCTCTGTTGCCTCCGCTGAAATAGGAGTGCTTTTCGTTTCACTGGTCTTGATCACAGGACCGATCTGGGCCAAACCGGTCTGGGGTATCTGGTGGACCTGGGATGCCCGTCTGACCTCATCCCTGATCTTGTGGCTGATCTATGTTGCCTATCTCATGCTCCGACGATATTTACCCGATGGCAGCAAGCGGGCTAACCTTTCTGCCGTAGTCGGGATCATTGGTTTTATTGATGTCCCTATCGTCTACTATTCAATTCGCTGGTGGGAGACCCAGCATCCAAAAGCAGTCATGGCCAGTGGTGACGGTAGTCTCGCTGCGCCCATGTTCTTTACGTTTATGTTCTCTCTGGCGACATTCACCCTTTTGTATGTCTATCTTTTAAGAAAACGCTACCAGCTGCTGGTATTGGAAGACACCCTCAATAAACAATTCAAAGAAATGGAGATCCTCTAATGGATGCCTATATCTACCTATTTATGGCTTACAGTATCATCTGGTTGGGTATTTTTGGTTTTATGTGGTACATGAATAAAAAAGCAGATCACCTGGAACAGGAACTCACTCTGCTAAAAGAGCTCATTGACGCAAAAAAATAGAGGATACAGGGGATGTCAAAAAAAATCGTTCACGTTATTGGCACGGGAACCATTGGTGAACCGCTGATCGGACTTCTGTCTGATTACAAGGATAATCTGGGTATTGATGAGGTCACTTTTCATAAAAGAACACCGCTGAGAAGCGAACATGCCAAGGTGGTACGTCTATTAAAACGGGGCGCCCGGCTGGTCACTGATCCGGAAGCCTTTGAAGGTTTTAAGGAAATTGGTATCGACCCGGCCTTTTCAACAGTGGATGCCATTGATCGGGCAGCTGTGGTCATCGACTGCACACCCAAAGGTGTTGGGCACAAGAACAAGGTCAAATACTATCATAATTATGACCATAATACTTTGGGTTTTATTGCTCAGGGGAGTGAATCCGGCTTTGGTAAACCCTATGCCAGGGGTATCAATGATGAAGCGCTGATCCATGGTGAGGACAGATTCCTCCAGGTTGTTTCATGTAATACCCACAACCTATCCTCATTGGTAAAGACCATCGGAATGCACAATGGTGATCCTGAAAACCTGCTGGATGGTCGATTTGTAATGATCAGACGAGCCAACGATCTCAGCCAGGCCAATGATTTTATTCCTGCCCCTGAGGTTGGTTCACACGGATCTGAACGTTTTGGTACCCACCATGCAAAAGATGCAGCTAATCTCTTCAAAACACTGGGTTATGATCTGAATATCTTTTCATCTGCCATGAAGCTTAATACCCAGTACATGCATATCATCCATTTTAACCTCAAAATGAAGGCACCCATGACCATGGCGCAGGTCATGGATACCTTTGAAGCCAACCCACTGGTAGCTATCACCGAGAAAAAACTTGCCAGCCAGGTATTCTCATTTGGACGAGATCATGGTCACTATGGTCGGATTTTGAATCAAACTGTGGTGTCAACACCAAGTCTGCACCTCCTGGATGGTGGCAAGGAGTTGGTTGGGTTCTGTTTTACACCTCAGGATGGGAATTCACTTTTAAGCTCAATCTCTGCCGCTACCTGGTTTATGTATCCTAATTCCTATGAGCAAAAGATCCAATCTCTGGAAGACTGGTTCTTTGATGAAGTGTAGGCGAGTATCAAATCAATAATCTGTAATTCCTTACCAGGCATAATTAGTAAAAAAGCGGCTCTATTCGCAGCATAGCGGGAATCGTTTTTTATTAGATGCTTTCCAAAGAATCATTCCGAAATAATGTTTTGTCCAGTGACTGGTACCAGCCCGGGATACGGATTTTGTGTGCCTGCTCCGGGGGAATTGATTCAAGTGTTATGCTTCATCTGCTGCAAAGTATTCCAGAACTTCAGGTCAGCATTGTGCATTTTGATCACCAGCTCCGAGGGGCTGATAGTCGAGCTGATATGGAATTCGTAGAACGACTGGGTGCAGTATATGATTGCCCGGTCCATGTCATCTCTGAAGATATTATTTCCTACGCAAAATCGCATAAACTTAGCCTGGAAGAAGCAGGTAGTCGCAGGAGGAGGATACACTTTCAGAAAGTTCAAGCCGAATTGGACTATGATCTCATCGCCACGGGGCAACATGGGGATGACCAGATCGAGACCATACTGTTAAATCTCTATTTAGGCACTGGAATAAAGGGACTGGCTGGGATAGGAGCATTCAATGATCAATATATTAGACCCCTGTTGAAATATTCACAGGCAGAAATAACTGAATATGCACGCTGGGAACAACTCGACTTTCGCCTGGACAAGACCAACACAGATATAAGTATTTTAAGAAACAACATCAGAGGAAATTTGATCCCTTTTTTAAGGCCCTCGGATAAACCTCTTTGGGAAGCTCGCTTTCAGGAAATTAGTCTGCTGAGCACACAGCTTCAGGAAAAGTTGGAGCATAGTACTGTAGTTATTGATAATATTGATATTAGCAGCTATGATAATTCAAAAATATCATTAGGATTGGGGAAACTCACCGACTATTTTTCGCCGATTCAAAAAGTGATTTTTGACAGAGCTTTTCAATCAGTTTCTTTAATGCCTCAAGGACTAGCAACCAAACACTTCCAGGCTCTGAGATCGCTGTTGTCAGCAGCTGCAATTGCCCGTGAGATCCAACTCCCCGGTAAGGTGACTGCCATTCGCGACAGAAAACATATCACATTCATAAAAAAACAAACCTTACAATGGAATACCATTTCCATGACCGAGCTGAACCAGATCAAGTTCCCTTTCTTTCAGGTAAAATATTGGACACTCCCGGTTCATGGGCATGTGCACGATCCGGGGCTCTTCTGGTATAAGGGTGATCCCGATGATTACCACTTAAGGCGTACCGAAGTGGGCGATAAAATACAGGTCAAGGCAACTGGGAATAGAATAGCCGTGCTGCAAATTCTCCAGGCTGCCCATGTGGCGCCCCACTTAAAGCAAGCTTACCCTGTTCTCGAGCACAGGGGGGAGATCGTTTGGGTTCCGGGTCTTCGGACATCCCATTCCGCTATGATCGATCTGGCTGATCGTAAAGAAAATGAAGTTGGGCACTGTTTTAGAGTAGAATTCCAAAAAGGAACGTTTGAATGAGAACGCGTACAGTAGCGAATATGGGGAAATACACGGGTCAGATACTTGAGGAAATATATACCCCGGAAGTGATCGAATCACGTGTGAACCAATTGGCAAAACAGATCTCGGCAGATTACGCTGGAAAGGTACCCATATTGATCGGTGTCTTAAATGGATCAGTCTTTTTTCTGGCTGATCTGGCAAAACAGCTAGACATCGAGTGTGAAATGGATTTCATCAAAGTATCCTCCTATCACATGGGGACCCAGTCTTCCGGGACGGTTCGACTCATTAAAGATATTAGCTGCATCGTTACCGATCGTGATGTGATCATTGTTGAGGATATTATCGATAGTGGATTAACGGCGCGCTTCTTGAAACATCGGATCTTGGAGAATCAGCCCAGTTCAGTAGCATTCGCCACTTTATTGCTAAAACCGGATTGTCTCAAATTAGAATTTACAGCTGAATATGTCGGATTTGAAGTAGTTGATCGATTTCTGGTCGGCTATGGTTTGGATCTGGACCAAAAATTCAGGAACTTGCCCTCCATTTGGGCCTTCCCTGAAGACATGCAAGTATAAAAGGATTTAAATGAACATAGATAATAATCAAAATCGTAAAACCGACCACTCTGCTAATAAAACCGACCGCTCTTCCAGTAAAAGTGATCGCGGATCAAGAAATCGTCGCCGTCCACCAAGGCAACCCAAAAACAGACCAGATTCTGGCAAACAACAGGGTGGTGATCCAAAACGTCATGCTTCCAAACCAGAAAAAAAATCAACAAATATTAAGATAACCCGTCCCGCTGAGGGCAATGAAAACTGGCAAAGAGGATTAAAGACCACCTTGCTTTGGGTTGCCATTCTGGTCTCGGTATTTTTCTTTGCACAACTGTTAAATACTGATTCGCAACCGGTCAAGAAATTGGTCTATTCTGAATATCAGGTGTTACTGGAAGCGGGTAAGATCGAATCAGCTATTTTGATCAAAAATCAATTTCATGGCGTACTGAAACTACCTGAGACCGATGTGATCAATGGTGTGACTACGGAGTATACCAAATTCTGGGTAGTTCTATCACCGACCATTGATAGTGATATATTGGCAAAATGGGATGAAATGGGGATCACCTACGAATTTCAGGATGAGACCCGTGACTGGGTGGATTACCTGTTTCAGATCCTGCCCTGGTTCCTGATCATCTTTTTCTGGTTTTTCCTCATGCGTCGTATGCAATCAGGTGGGGGAACCAAAGGGATATTTTCTTTTGGTAAAAGTCGGGCCAAGATTATCGATAAAGAAAAACCACAGACCACCTTCAACGATGTCGCCGGCTGTGAAGAAGCCAAAGAAGAACTATTGGAGATCGTCCAATACCTGAAACATCCCGAACGTTTTCAAAAATTAGGGGGCAAGATTCCCAAGGGAGCCCTGCTGGTGGGACCTCCCGGTACTGGCAAAACACTGCTCGCCAGAGCTGTTGCCGGTGAAGCCTCTGTTCCTTTTTATAGTCTTAGCGGTGCGGATTTTGTTGAAATGTTCGTGGGCGTTGGCGCCAGTCGTGTTCGTGACCTGTTTGAGCAGAGTAAGAAGAACGCTCCTTGCATCATATTTATCGATGAGTTAGATGCGGTTGGCCGTCAACGCGGCGCAGGTCTCGGCGGCGGTCACGACGAGCGGGAGCAAACACTGAACGCGCTCCTGGTTGAGATGGATGGATTTGAGGCCACCGACAACATCATTCTACTTGCGGCCACCAACCGTCCAGATGTGCTGGATTCCGCATTGCTGCGTCCCGGACGGTTTGACCGGCGCATCACGGTGGATAATCCTGACGTCCGTGGTCGAGAGGCCATTCTCAAGGTCCACTCGAAGGATATTCCCTTGGCCAAGAATGTTCAACTGGGTATTATCGCCAAGGGTACCCCCGGAATGTCCGGTGCTGATCTGGCGAATTTGATGAATGAAGCCGCCCTGCTGGCTGCCAAGCATCGGAAACAACGGGTAGCCATGATCGACATTGAGACTGCCAAAGATAAGGTCATGATGGGCACAGAGCGTCGCAGCATGGTGATCAATGAAAAAGAAAAACGGACCACAGCTGTACACGAGGCTGGTCACGCCCTGGTTGCCCGCCTGACTGAAGGTGCTGATCCTGTTCATAAGGTCACCATCATTCCCCGCGGAAGTGCTTTGGGCCTAACCGCTCAATTGCCAGTGGATGATCGCTATAATTATTCGCGTGAACATATGGAAGGCATGTTAGCCATCCTCATGGGCGGTCGTGTTGCTGAAGAGGTCGTTTTGGATCAGATGACAACTGGTGCTGGCAATGATATTGAGCGGGCGACCTCGTTGGCTCGAAAAATGGTGACTGAATGGGGGATGAGTGATAAAATAGGTCCTCTGGCCTATGGCCAGAAGAAAGAAGAGATATTCATTGGTCGTGACCTGGGAATGCATCGTGATTTCAGCGAAGACATGGCTAAAAAGATCGATGCTGAGGTGAAACTGGTCATTGATACGGCCTATAAAAAGGCCAAATTAATTGTCACAAAAAATAAAGCTAAACTCATCGAAATATCTGAAATCCTGCTTGACAAAGAAAGCATGGACGGACGTCAACTTGATGTAACCCTGGGTATCGAACCTCAAAAATCAAAACCAGATCATTCAGGCCCAAAATCACACCAGAATCGACCCAGATCCAGAAATCCACGCCGTAGGCAGGACAATCCACGTCCGAAACCTGCTGCTGGATCCACTGAGTCTAAATCTGCGGGTGAAAAACCAGCTCCCAACCCCGCCAAAGAATAATTATCGACCAGCACCTTTTCCCCATGAATGGTCAAGATTCAGAGCTAATGGAAAAAGGTGGACTTTGGTCGATCAAAGATCGGGAGTTACGTTTTAGCAAGCCCCTTGTAATGGGAATTCTAAATGTGACTCCTGATTCATTTAGTGATGGGGGTAACTTTGCTACGACCTCCCAGGCGATCAAGCACGGCTACCGGCTCCTGAAGGACGGTGCTGATATCCTTGATATCGGTGGGGAGTCCACCAGACCTGGAGCACATCCCGTAGCGGCTGAAATCGAATTGTCTCGTGTTTTACCCATAGTCAGGGAATATTCGAACAACACGGATATCATCATATCGGTGGATACACAAAAAGCACAAATTGCAAAAGCTGCTCTGGAAGCCGGTGCTCATATCATCAATGATATATCTGCCGGGACCCATGATGAAAAAATGCTCGAATTGATTGCTGCACAGCAGGCGGGCTATGTCATGCTGCATATGCAGGGAACGCCCAGCACCATGCAGCAGAATCCACATTATACTGATGTCATTAAGGTAATTCGCAACTTTTTTGATCGTCGGCTGGAACAAGCTCTGACAAACGGTATCCGTAAGACGCAGATCGTCTTTGATCCGGGCCTTGGATTTGGGAAAACACTGGCAGATAATCTTACTATTCTGGCTCAGATGAACCAATTTCAATACCTGGGTCGTCCACTACTCCTGGGAGCCTCTCGGAAATCTTTTATCGGGTTGATCGATGGTTCAGATCCGGGGAATCGACTGGGGGGCTCCCTGGCAGCTGTTTTGAGCGCCTACCTGCAAGCTGTTGAGATCTATCGTGTGCATGATGTTCTTGAAACCTGCCAAATGCTTAAACTCTTCAGTGCCATTCAAAAACATTCGGATTAAATTATTTCGATGTCTGAAAAAAAGAATATTCTATTTTTGATCCTCGGCCTGCTGGTCACCAGTGTTACGCTCTATTTTTGGCGGTTCGAATTATTCTCCATCGCATTTCTCTCTGTGCGGGTTTACGACCTGGTAGATATCCTGGCTGTCGCATTTGTATTATTCTCGCTGTATAAGGTATTCAAGGGTACCCGGGCAGCCCAATTACTTTCAGGGATCTTGATTCTGATCCTGCTATCGGTCATTGTAAGGTGGGCTGAACTGCATGGTATGTCCTGGCTGCTCTCAAATTTATCAACCGTCTGGGTGATTGCCGTAGTGATCCTGTTTCAACCTGAACTGCGCCGAATTCTAATTTACCTGGGGCAGAATCCCTTCGTGCGTTATCTCTTTAGGGTTAAAAATCTGGCTATGGTGGACGAGATCGTCGATTCGGTACTGACCTGTCAGGAACGTCGCTGGGGGATGCTTATCGTCATGGAGGGTGAAGTCGGTCTCAAACATATCAAAGAAAAAGCTGCTAACATCAATGCCCGTGTATCAGCTGAATTATTGGTTTCGATCTTCAATCCCACCTCACCGCTACATGATGGGGCTGTCATCATCAGTCACGAAGTGATTGATTCGGCAAAATGTATCTTACCCCTGTCAGAAGAACCACACGGTGCCAGAATGAAACTGGGCACCAGACATCTGGCGGCATTGGGACTCTCAGAAGAAACTGACGCCCACATTTTAGTTGTTTCCGAAGAGACCGGTGTATTGTCACATGTCCATAATGGGATCATGAAACGCGGGCTGGACGAGATCCAATTGCGCAAGGTCCTGAATACCCTGATCATCTAACATGAACCAGCTTGTTCTATGGAGCATTCTGATCGGCTCCCTGACGGCTGCAGATCGACAGTCTGTTCCAGTGTCACAGGTGCGTGAACTTGCTCCTGGACAATTTCAATGGCAACTAACACTGCCTGATCAAGATCAGATCAGGATGACTGCTTCCGGATTGGGCTTTTCTGAATGGAACACCACCACTGATGAAAACGGGTTTCTGATACCAGTCTTATCGAAACTGGTTCATACTGCAAATGGTCCACCCGATATCCAGATCACTTCGGTCAACTATGAACTGCTGACAATACAGCATGCGCTCCATCCGGTCTTTGAGCGAGCCAAGGGGGCTGATATCCCAGGTGATTTTCAGCGAGAGCTATCACCTGCCCTGGTGGTGACAAAATTGATCCGAACTGAGGGTGACCATCAGCTATGGGCGGTCACTGTGAAAGGCGCCCAGTATGATAATGTTGCCCACGTCTGGAGACTTCCCACCGATCTGATCATTCAAATAAATACGGATCTTAGCGGAGCAAGATCTCAAGCCAGTGATGACTTGTATATTAATCAGCTCGTAGCTACCCGATCAAATCGAATTAACACCTCTCAAACTGGTTTCGGTCAGGGCAAGCTGAAGCTCCTGACCCTGTCCGATGGGATTTATCGCATCTTCTTTGATTCACTTGAGACACTTCCAGGGTTCCCGGATGAGTCGATCCAGAGCGAATCCCTAAATCTGACACAGGGCGGGGAAGCCCAGCCTATCTTCGTTCACGATGGCGGTGATGGTGTATTCAATAATTCTGACTATTTTGATTTTATCGGCCGTCAAAACTATTTCCAGGGCAGCAGTCAATACTTCGATCCTTTCTCCGATATCAATGTCTATTGGCTGAATTGGGGCGTTGAGAATGGGTTACGCTTTATTGAGGAATCCGGGGCTCTGGTTGATCCCGACCCAGTCCGACCAAACACCTTCTGGGATAGGGTCCATATTGAAGAAGACCTCCTGTTCGATCGACTGGGGCAAGTTGATACCGACCTGCCTACCATTACTCGAGATCACTATTTTTGGCATTCGGTTAATTCCGGACATACAGAGGAAGTCCAGTTCGATCTTGCCCACCCTTTTCGTGGATCCAGCGAAAATGTGCAGGTATCCATTGGTCTCCATGGACTCACCTATAGTGAAGAAACCGGGGAAACTGCAGGTCATACACTGTTTGCTTTTTTGAATGATATTTCCATCGGGGAAGGGACCTGGACCCAACAGGAAGAATATACACTCGTGTCCCCAACAGCCCTGAACCTGTCCCACAATATTCTTAGTGATGGCACCAATACACTGGCTCTATTTGCACCAGTAAGCACTGAACCAGGAAATTATGACCGGATCGTTCTGAACTGGATCGAAATAGGATATGAACATTTATTGACCGCAGTAGACGATGCCCTGAGATTCAGGAAATCCTACATAAATCCATCCACTGATCTGGAATATGAGATCAAAGGATTTTCCTCACCAGACCTGGTTCTATACAAAGAGGGACTTTCCAGAATTACCGGTTACAACATTCGTGAAAGCTGGGACTCGGAACAAGCTGAATTCAGTCTCGTATTTCAGGACCGTGGTACTGATGCAACGCCAGATTACTGGACCTCCAGCGTAGATCGCCTCTTACAGCCAGTCAAAACACTGGTTGATACCGTGGCAGATCTGCGCCAGCAGGATGGCGATCTCATCGTGATCTCCATTCCAGAATTTATGGATGGTCTGGATCAGTATCTGGATTTTAAAATGAGTGAAGGTTGGGATCCCATTGCCGTTTCAGTAGCCGATATATACGATGAATTCAACTATGGGATAAATTCTCCATTTGCCATCAAATCCTTTTTGAAATATGCTAACAACCACTGGATCTCAGCTCCTGAATACGTGGTAATCATCGGCGATGCCACTGCCAATCCACAACAGGTTAAACGTGATTCACGACTCCGTCATATCCCCACTTTTTATATGCAGACCTATGGTTGGGGGGCTGCCGAGGCTGACTTCTGGTACTCACTCATCAATGGTGATGATTATCTGCCAGACCTGCATATTGGTCGGATACCGTGCAGCGATACGGAAGACCTGGAAATATCACTGGCAAAATTGATCCATTACCCGGAAACCACCAACTTTGGCACCTGGCAGAATGAGTTGATCACTATCGCCGGCTTCGATACTACCTTTAAAATTCAGACGGGATCATTGTTGCGACACAGCATTCCGAAAGCCTACATGCCTTCTCGTATCTTTATTGACCGTGATTCGGAAGGTCAGATCTTCTGGGGTGATACTGATTCCCTGGTTGCTCAGTGGAATGCGGGTAAACTGCTGATCAATTTCCTGGGGCACGGGGGTGGTGCAGTATGGGCTGATCGATCACTTTTTGTACGAGATGATATTCAATACCTGGATCCTGATACCCCACCTGCATTTGTTACTAGCATGACCTGTTTTACCGCCTCATTCGCCCAGACACGAGGGCTGGGGGAGGTGGTTCTGACTGAATCCCCGGCCGGGGCCATCGGGTGGTTCGGTTCTTCAGGGGTTGGCTGGGTAATCAATGATTATCTTTTGATCCAACCCATGCTGCGCCATCTGATGGAAGATCACAGGCCAGTCGGGGAAGCCATCGATATTACCAGAATGGAATACTATTTACCTAACACTCATTGGGAGCAAGCTATTTCCATGCTCTTCCAATATAATTTTCTGGGTGATCCCACCACCAGGCTGGCTTTACCAGTGGCTGCTGATCTCCTAGTCTCACAAAAACCGATCTACACTCAAACTGATCAACTTGACTTGAGGTACACCGGAAGTGAGCCAGGAACCATCACATTACTGCCGGTTGATGCAAATGGTCATCCCTGGTGGTCTGCCCCCCAAAGCTATGCGACGAGCAGCGTTCAACAATTTCTGCTCAACCAGGCGATTGCCGCTCCCAGTGGGGAAGGACGTACAATATTCTCATTTGATCGTGGCAACGAAACACCAGCACTTCAGGGTTATGTATCCTATTCAATCTCAGCCGATTGGTTCGAACATGATCCACCCACTGCAGAGCTGCTTGAACTATCGAATATTATCCCGCTACAAGTGCAGTTTCATTCTCAAACAAGCATGGCTGACAGTCTGGTTGTGATCTTTACCGGAGGTAATTCACAGCAAGTAGATATGTTGGTTGATCAGGGTTTGTGGACCCTCCCTGAAACATTCCGAATGACTGCCGGGAATTCAAATACCTATTATTATTTTAAGGCCTTCCAGGCGGGTCAATACCAGCAGACCTCAGCCACATTTAGACTTTATCTACCTGTCGATATCTCATTGTCAGTCAATGGGATACAAGAATCTGTCTTAGGAAATAGAGTGGGATGGTTGTTAACTTATTCTTTGCAGGGTCTACCACAGGGAATAGCAACTCTGAAGCATGCGGAGACGGCTCCCGGATTCCATCAGTCCATCTCAAAACAGGTGCTGGTTAAAGAGGGGAATAACACATTATTCATTCCATCTTTCCTTGGGTCAGGTGAAGTAGGTATAACAGATTCGCTTCTGATTGACCAGGACTCGAATTTAAGCGACAATGCTTTGCAAACCACACTGACACCCAGTTACTATCAGGTATTGCCTGATCTCGGGATCAGTTTTGACGGTGTTGCTGCAGATACGATCCCGTTATGGGCTGGGGGGTATCTGGTTTCCAGTGCTCCGGATTCGGGCTGGATCCGTGTGCAAGGGCATGCTCAGGAGATTGAGTCTCTGCCTGGTGTCAACCTCTTCCAGGATTCAATCGTTTATCAGATCGACACCTATACTCAGGAACCCAAGCTTGAGATTAGTTCCCCACGGTCCCTCTTTTTGAAGGATCCTGATCTCGCTCCCTGGCAGATCCTTAGCCATACTGCTTCATACTACCAGCTCCATGGTCAGGGATTGGTTGCCATGGGTGCCAAACAGAATACAACTGGACCACAGGTCTCCATGATGGTTGAAGGACAATTATTTTTTGATGGAGATTATATCCTTGAGAATTGTCGTCTAAATCTTCTGGCTGAGGATGAGAATGGTTTTTCGTGGAATAAACAGGATATCGAAGTGTTAGTTGACGGCTCACCGGTCACTGTGCAGTTAGGAGATACGACCGCTACTGGGCGGATCATCAGTATCGTAGCCAACCTGGATCTATCCATCGGTGAGCATCAAATAGTTTACCGGGTTCGGGATGCTCTGGGTAATTGGTCCGCAACGGAAGAGGTCAGTGGAGTGGTTGCAGGTGAAGCCAAGGTCATCGATTACGGTAACTATCCCAACCCGTTTCAGGGTGAAACGCTGATCATTTATGAACTGACCCAACCTCTCAGAGATCTGGTGATTGAAATATTTACGGTCTCAGGATATAAACTAGATAGTATCGATGGTTTTAATGCGCGCGTTGGCATACCGCTGGGGGCGATCGGCTTCCATGAAGTTCCCTGGAATGGTCGTGACAGGCATGAGAATTTTGTCGCCAATGGCATCTACTTTTACCGGATCAAAGGGGAGATCGATGGTAAAGTACTGGTGGGTCCAGTGGGGAAAATGGTCAAAAACCGATGATCCATGTCAAACACCTGATGCTGATTACTATTTTTGTGCTGAGGTCTGTTCAGGCCGGTGAGTATGCTGATGCTTTTCTCCTGGCGAGTCTGTATCCCCAGGCCCAATCGCTGGGGAACAGTACGGTGGCCTCAAATCTGGTCAATGGTCATGCCATGAATAATCCGGCTGGTTTTGGGCAAGCTCAATCTTCTCAGGTCAGCCTGGTCTATGAGCAATTCAGTGGCCTCTCGCAGAACTATGGGCTGGAAGCCATCTATCCAGTGGGTGATCGGTATAAACTGGGTCTCACCTTGATCCATAACAGTATTGACGACCTGTATTACCGGCCAAACCTCTCAGGATTAGCCCCTCAATCAAGACGGGATTCAGTTCTTGCTTTGTCAGGCACCCATTTGGGGAGTATTCCATATCGTGAGGATGCTGTTTTTCTTTCAATGGCCCGCGAGTTTGAATTTGAATTAAATCTGGGCTGGAAATTTTTCAAGATTCCCTTCCGCATACCTCTCGGTATCTCGGTGAAATATTTGGATAAGTTGTTGGTTGAGAATCGTGGTCTTGGTTCGGGGATCGATCTGGGTGGGCAATTACATTTTAATTTGGCTAATATGAATGATATTCTCCTGAATACTCAATTTTCCATGGGTCTGCTGATCAGTGATATCTTGAATACACCGGTTTATTGGGACACAGACCACCAGGACGCCATCAAACGCAACTGGTCCACTGGTTTCACCATCACCCAGCGGTTGCCAAAATATTCGACCGAAATAACTTTATCTTCAGGTCGGCAAACTCGATTCGAAAAGGTCAGGCAATACGGGCTTGAGCTTAGGTTCGGGAAGCTGGTTTATATCCGTGGTGGACACGATGGATACAGCCCATCCTTTGGGCTTGGCATCGGCTTAAAAAAGTTTATTATTGGCTACACATTCAGCCAGCATGAGCTGGCTGAAATACAAAAAGTGGGAATCACTTACCATCTCTGATGGTATCACTATTATTGAAGAGGTTTATTTTGTACAAACGACTAATCATGATCCTGACACTGCTGTTAATGGTGCAATTAACCTGGGGGCAAGCTTCTAATTCCCGGGGTACTGATCCAAGGTACATCATTGATCCAGAAACCGGTAAATTGAGCATGACCATCCGGGTCTGGGGTGAAGTAAAGAAACCGGGGATGACCATCGTTCCCAGTGATGCCGATCTGATCTCGCTGCTCAGTTATGTCGGCGGTCCCACTGACAAGGCAAAACTCAGCAATATCCAAATTATCCGCTACAACATAATTGAAGGTGAGGAGCGGATCGTATTTTCTGATCTGGAAGCCTTTCTAGAGACGGGTGATGATAAATATATACCGGTGATCTATCCCAACGACACAGTCATAGTTAAGGGCACTGTCTGGAAAATTCTCAGTGCGGCCACACCCTATATCAATTTGGGGGTAACTCTGATCAACGGCTATTATTTGTATACCAGGACCCAGTAAAGTATGTTTGACGAAATAAAAGATCAATTAGGTAGCCTGAAGCAGCGTCTCGACACGCTGAGGGGGCATCTTTGACCTTTCTGAGGTCAATGCACAGCTCACCGAGCTAAAAGCACTTTCGCTAAAAGATGATTTCTGGAACGATACTGCCCAGGCCCAGACTATACTAAAAAACATCAGTCTACTTGAAGGACAGACCAGAGCCTGGGAGAATGTCCTGGCCCATGAGGAAGATATCGATATCCTGCTCGAATTGGGTCTGGAAGATGGCGATGAAAGTTTAACACCGGATCTTGAGAAATCGCTGCGCAAGTTCAGCAGGGTCCTGGAAGATTATGAGTTACGTCAACTCCTCAGTGATGAAGATGATGTGCTCGACTGTATCGTTACTATTCATCCGGGAGCCGGAGGGACCGAATCCCAGGACTGGGCTGAAATGCTCTACCGGATGTATACGCGCTGGTTTGATACGCGTGGCTGGAGCTGGAAGGTTCTGGATTACCTGCCTGGAGATGAAGCTGGTTTAAAGGACGCCACCATCGAAGTGAAGGGCCATTACGCTTTTGGATATGTTAAGGCTGAAAACGGTATTCATCGTTTGGTTCGTATCAGTCCTTTTGACTCCAACTCCCGACGCCATACATCCTTTGCCTCTGTATATGCCTATCCCATTTATGACACTGAGATCGAGATCGTCATTGATATGAGTGAGGTGCGGGTGGATACCTACCGGGCGAGCGGTGCGGGTGGGCAGCATATTAACAAGACTGATTCTGCCATTCGGCTCACCCATGCCCCCACTGGCATTGTTGTTCAATGTCAGAATGAACGTTCTCAACACAAGAATAAAGAAACCGCCATGAAAATGCTCAAAGCCCGCCTCCATCAATTGGCGAAGGAAAAAGAGCAGGCCAAAATGGATCAGATGGCATCCTCCAAGACCGAGATCGGTTGGGGTAATCAGATCCGTTCCTATGTCTTTCATCCCTACACCATGGTGAAGGATCATCGTACCAAACATGAAACCGGCAACATCCAGGCAGTGATGAATGGTGATATAGACGGATTTATCAAAGCATACTTATTGAATCAGATGGGAAAAGAATCCTCATGAGTGAACGTACTTTAAATGAGATCATGGATCAACGCCGGGAGAAGATCAAAGCACTGGTGGCAGATGGCATTGATCCGTTTCCGCATAATTTTGACCGAAGTCATCTTACGACTGAGGCCATCGCGCAATTTGATGAAATTGAGGGTCAAGCAGGTACTCGTTTAGCAGGCCGACTCATGTCTCGCCGGGTCATGGGAAAAGCCAGTTTCGCCAATATCATGGATGGCAGCGGTCGCATCCAGCTCTACCTGAGTCGGGAAGATCTGGGCGAACAGGTCTACAGCATGTTCAAACGCCTGGATATTGGCGATTTTATTGGTGTAAACGGTTTAATGATGACCACCCGGACCGGTGAGAAGACCCTGAAGGTGCTGGAACTCACCTTGTTGAGTAAGAATATTCGTCCTTTGCCCAATGTGAAAGAAAAAGATGGACAGCTTTTTGATGGATTTGAGGATAAAGAACAACGTTATCGCAAGCGGTATCTGGATCTGATTGTCAATCCTGATGTGAAAGAGACCTTTGTGAAACGAGCTCAGATCTATAAAAGCATCCGTAAGTTCTTTGACGATTCGGCCTATCTGGAAGTTGAAACGCCTATTTTACAGCCTTTATATGGTGGGGCATCTGCCCGACCTTTTAAAACGCATCACAATACCCTGGATATGGATCTTTTTCTGCGGATCGCCGATGAATTATATTTAAAACGATTGATCATTGGTGGGTTTGAGAAAGTCTATGAATTCTCACGGAATTTCAGAAACGAGGGAATGGATCGAACCCACAATCCGGAGTTTACCGCCATCGAATGGTATGAAGCTTACGTAGACTACTTCTTTCTGATGGACCAGGTAGAAGCTCTTTTTAACCATTTGGCGAAGGATCTGGGGCAAAGTGAATTTGAATTTAATGATCACACCATCGATTTGACCAAACCATTTAAGCGCGCCACTATGGCTGAATTGGTCCAGCAGTATGCTGATATTGATCTTGCCACCGCCTCGGTTTCAGATCTGCTCAAAGTCTGTCGGGCCCATCAGATTGATGCTGCTTCTGAAGCCAATTATGGTCAGCTTCTGGATGCCCTGTTTGATAGTCTGGTAGAACCACATCTCATCGAACCCACTTTTGTTACGGAGTATCCCAAGGCCATTTCACCCCTGGCTAAGAACAAACGGGGGAGTGACGGTACTTTCGTGGAGCGATTCGAGCTGTTTATTGCCGGCAACGAGTTTGCCAATGCATTTACTGAGCTAAATGACCCCATCGATCAGCGTGAACGCCTGGAAGCTCAGGCAGCACTACGGGCTGGTGGAGATGAAGAAGCTCAGACACTGGATGAGGATTTCCTCCAAGCCATGGAATACGGAATGCCGCCAACTGGTGGCGTGGGAGTGGGATTGGATCGGCTGGTTATGCTGCTGACCGGTAATCGTTCCATTCGTGATGTCCTGCTATTTCCCCAGATGAGACCTGAGACCAAAGGCTAGATCCTTAGAGTGGGTCCACCGTTAATGCCCCTACAAATCACCTGCGTTAACTCAAAAATGATGTCCTACACCGGGTATCTGGCAACGCGCTATCTTTTTGGTAAGCATCGGATCCCCTTCATCGCATTTATTTCCCGCACCACCATGATCGGCATGGCCCTGGGGGTGACCACCCTGGTGCTGGCTCTGGGGGTTATGCGTGGTTTTGAATCGGTCGTCACTACCAAGATCATTGGATTTGATACCCACATCCGAATTGAGAAACTATTTGATTCCGGATTTGATCTGGATGCGGACCTGGTGGCCGAAATAGCGGCGATTCCCGGTGTTGAACAAATCTTCAGGATCAACCAGGCTGAGATCATGCTCAAGGCTAATGGTATCACCGAGGGAGCTCTTTTAGAGGCCATGCCGGATGAGGCGCTCCATCAATTGTATTCTGTCAGCTCCAATATTCTCAGTGGTGGCTCTGCTGCTACGGGGCTCATTGTTGGCGCAGCACTGGCGGAGCAGCTTCAGGTGAGCGTTAACGACCCTTTACTGATCTACGATCTGGGGTCCCTAACCGAGCAGCGGGGCTTCCCAGCAATTGCCCGAACCAGCGTTGGGGCAATTTATGAATCAGGCATGGTCGATTATGATAAATCATATCTGTACTGCTCGCTTCAAACCATGGATGACCTTTTTCCGGATTCCAGCAGCGCCGATAATTTTGGGATCTTTCTCTCTGATCTTTCGCTTACAGATGCTGTGATGGCAGATATTGATGAAGCCTTGCCCTATTCTCACCTTTCTATTTCGTGGCGGGATCGGCATCAAACTTTATTTAACTGGATGAAAACACAACAGCTTCCCATCTTTGTTATTTTTAGTCTGATCATGTTGGTGGCAGTGGTCAATATCTCCAGCACATTGATCTTAATAATCCTGGAAAAACGTTCTGAGATCGGTACGCTGAGAGCTCTGGGCACCAGTCGCCGCCGAATTCGCCGTATTTTCGCCCTGGAGGGTCTCATGATGGGCTTGGTCGGCACTCTGTCAGGTATTTTTCTATCCATGCTACTGGCCTGGCTGCAAAGCGCATTCGGGTTGATCAGATTGCCCAGTGATGTGTACTTCATGGATAAAGTCACCATCCTCATATCTCCAACAGATGTTTTGATTATCTCCAGTGGAATTATTCTACTCGCCATACTGTCATCATTGATCCCGGCCATGCAGGCTAGTCGACTGAGTCCGGCTCAAGCCCTGAGGGATGAATGAACCAACTGAACTGGTATATGGCTCGACGCTATTTTTTTACCAAACGCAGCAACCGCTATATTAGCTGGGTCGGCGGCATATCTATTATCGGAATTGCGCTGGGTGTGATCGCTTTGATCATTACCATGGCCATCCTGAATGGTTTTGAGAGTGAGGTTACCAGCCGAATCACTAATTTTATTCCGCATCTGATCATCTCCTCAGAACAGGATATTGATGAACTACGACAACTCGTGCCGGAAGCTGAAGCCATCTTTCATAGTACTGAAAGAAAAGCAATTCTGGGATTTATGGATGACCAACTCGTCCTGAACATCCGGGCTGTTGATGAGGATAGCTGGAGGCACTTGTTAAATCCTCAGAGTGCGAGTTCAATATCCCCAGGACGGCTAAAACCTCTTGGGAATGAGCTACCGGGAATTGTGGTGGGTGCTGCTGTTGCTGATCAATTCTTTTTGACCGTGGGGGATACTGTGGTTGTTCAGAGTCCTCTGGATGCCAGATCCGGATTATTTAGGATACCGCAACGCCACTTTGTGCTGACTGGAATCTTCCAGTCAGATATTTTTGATTTTGATCGAAGTCTGGCATTTATTCCCTATAACGCGGGTCGTAGACTTTTTAAATCAGCTGGCGGTCAGGTCATCCACATACAGTTGACCAACTTTAATGCTGCGGTAGCAGTAAAGGAAAGACTTGAGACAGCCCTACCTGAAATCCAGATCAGGACCTGGTATGATCAACATCAGACCTTGTTTGATGCCATGCGCATGGAAAAGTGGGGTAGCTTTCTCGGTCTTAATTTGATCATTCTGGTGGCAGTCTTCAATATAGTCAGCTCTCTGATGATGATGGTTCTGGAGAAAACCGGCGATATTGGGATCCTGCGGGTAATGGGTGCTCGGGCCACAAATATCCGGCAGATATTTAACTTACAGGGCTTTATTGTGGCACTATTGGGTGTGGCATTAGGGATGGTGATCGGATCGGCACTGGTGTTGAGTCAAGCGCATTGGGGCTGGATCAGATTACCGGCAGACATCTATCTGATCCCATTTCTGCCCGTAAAGCTCATTTGGAGTGAGGTTTTCATTGTCGGTATTGTGGCCTTCGGTATTGTCCTATTATCGATCCGTTATCCGGCAAAAAAGGCGGCCTGGCTGGCTCCTCTGGATGCCATTAACTATAAGCATTGAACCTATGCGTGATCTTGAAAACGAAAAGCGGAACTCAAAGCGAGAGGTTGAATCAATGGACACGATCCTGGAAATAAATGAGATCAACAAGACATTCACGGGTGTTGGTGAAGACCTACAGGTTCTGCGCGGAATCAGCTTTACCATGCAGCGCGGAGAGATCGTTGCCATCAACGGTCCCTCTGGAATAGGCAAAACGACCCTGCTCAATATTATTGGTACGCTGGAAGAAGCAGATTCAGGTAAGATCTTCATATCTGGTCAACAGGCTAACACCATGGACGATGACCAGCTCAGCCGGTTCCGGGCTCAGAATCTGGGGTTTATCTTCCAATTCCACTATCTGTTGCCAGAATTCACTGCGCTGGAAAATGTCCTCATCCCGGCGAAGATCGTCAATCTGGATCGGACAGAAGCCTCCGATCGCGCCCGTGAGCTCCTTGAGGCAGTCGGTGTCTATGAGAGACGTAACCATAAGCCTTCTCAACTTTCAGGTGGTGAAAGGCAACGGGTGGCGGTTGCGCGAGCATTGATGAATCGACCCGAACTGGTACTGGCTGATGAACCAACCGGTAATCTTGACCCGGATAACGGCAAACGTCTGGTGGAATTGATCCAGCAGGTCAGATCTGATTATGGCCAATCCTTTCTTATCGCAACCCATAGTAGATCCCTGTCTGCTGCTTGTGATCGGGTTTTCTCACTAAGCTGAAACAAAAATCAATTCGGAGGGTTCATTCTACTGGGATTCGTTCCTATATTGAGCGATGTTTTATTAACTATTTATTGAGGTTATAAATTGAAAGCAAATTTTCATAAAAAACTGCAGGCTGTCATTCAACTTTCCAAAGAAGAAGCCATCCGGTTGGGTCATGCATATATCGGTTCAGAACATTTATTGTTGGGAATATTCCGACAAGCTGACAACAAGGTCATTGACATCCTGCAATCTCTGAATATCGATCCGGTGGAGATCAAAAATCACATTGAAGAACAGATACGTACCTCAGGTGGGACAATGATCCTGGGCACCCTGCCCTTTACCAAACGTGCGGAACGCATCTTGAAAAACACCTACCAGGAAGCCCGGGATCTAAATGCTGATATTGTTGATGTGGAACATTTGCTCCTGGCCATCCTCAGAGAGCAGGAAGGTATTGCCGCTGATATCATGGCTCAATTCAGCATTGACTATGAGATCGTCCGGGATGAGATGGAGTTCTCACCTGATTCTGGTCACCGTGAGTCTGAAAGCGGTAAAGTAAAGCCCCAGAGCAAGACCCCTGCGTTGGACCACTTTGGCCGTGATATAACATCATTTGCCCGGGCCGGAAAACTTGACCCGGTAATCGGCAGGGATAAAGAGATTGAACGTGTGGCGCAGATCCTTTCCCGCCGCAAGAAGAATAATCCGGTTCTCATCGGTGAACCAGGTGTGGGCAAGACAGCCATTGCAGAAGGGTTAGCCCTGCGAATTATTGGCAAGAAGGTCCCGCGCAGTCTGCTCAGGAAACGGGTGGTCTCACTGGATCTGGCCGCTCTCATCGCCGGCACCAAATATCGGGGTCAATTTGAAGAAAGAATGAAAGCCGTTACTGCCGAATTGGAGAAGAGCGAAGACATCATTCTGTTTATCGATGAATTGCACACCATTGTGGGAGCAGGTGCTGCCAGTGGCTCTCTGGATGCCAGTAACATGTTCAAACCAGCTTTGGCTCGTGGTGATTTGCAATGTATTGGTGCCACTACACTTGATGAGTACCGGAAATATGTGGAAAAAGATGGTGCTCTGGAACGCCGGTTTCAGAAGGTTATCATTGAACCACCCTCTCGTAAAGAGACTTTACAGATCCTCCATGGTTTGAAAGATCGCTATGAAGCCCACCATAATGTCCAATATAGTGATGAATCCCTGGAGGCCTCAGTGGCATACTCCAGCCGCTACATTCAGGATAAATTTCATCCGGATAAAGCCATCGATGTTATGGATGAAGCGGGTGCTCGCGTGCATTTGGCCAATGTGGATATCCCTGAAAAGATCGTTAAACTGGAATCAGACCTGGATAATCTGAGGATTCGTAAGGAAGATGTTGTCCGTAATCAGGAATTTGAGCTGGCCGCCTCACTGCGGGATGATGAACGTAAACTCACCCAGCAATTAGCTGAAGCTAATGATGAGTGGACCACGGCCATGAAGATCGATCCCCCGGTAGTAAAAGTTGAGGACATTGCTGCGGTTGTCTCACTCATTACCAGTATCCCCATCCAGGATGTGGCAGAATCGGAAGCAGAGCGGCTGTTAAAGCTCGAGTCTGAGATCGGCAAGTATCTGGTGGGGCAGAGTCATGTCATCAAGGCTATGGCCAAGGCTTTACGCCGTGCCAGAAGTGGTTTCCGTGACCCTAAACGACCCATCGGTTCATTTCTCTTTCTGGGACCCACAGGTGTAGGCAAAACAGAAATGGCAAAAGTTCTGGCCAAGTATATCTACCAGAATGAAAAGGCATTGATCAAAATGGATATGTCCGAATATTCTGAAAGGTTCAACGTCAGCCGGCTTATTGGAGCGCCGCCCGGGTATGTGGGGTATGAAGAAGGGGGTACCCTGACTGAATCGGTTCGTAGAAACCCGTATAGTGTGGTTTTATTTGATGAGATCGAGAAAGCGCATCCCGAAGTATACAACCTGCTCCTGCAGATCATGGATGAAGGACAACTGACCGATAGTTTGGGACACACGGTGGATTTCAAGAATTGTATTCTGATCATGACGTCCAACCTGGGTTTGAAAAATCTTTCGCAACCGGGTATCGGTTTTAATCGGAAAGACCATCATGCCGTCATGGAGGAACAACGCTCCAAGATCAACAAGGAAATGAAACAGACCTTCAAACCTGAGTTTATCAACCGCTTGACTGATTCTCTGGTCTTTAATTCACTGACGCGCAAGGAACTGATCAAGATCGTGGACCTGATCCTGGAGGAAGTGAGTAATTACGCCAATGAGAAAAATATAAAGATCAAGCTAAGTCCAGCAGCCAAGGCTTTGATCATTGACCAGGAGATCGATAGCGAATATGGTGCTCGTCCCCTGCGGCGCATCATTCAGGACCTCATTGAAGATCGGATCGCAGAAATGACCCTCAGGGGTGAAGTAAAAGCTGAATCCACCATTGCGGTCTCAGCGAAGAAGAAAGTCTTGAGTTTCCGAGTAAGCAAGCTGGCTCCCAATAAATCTACGGGTAAAGCGACCTCACTCAACCGTGAGTAAACTTTAAGGTGTCCCCGAATATCGTACATCCCATCATCGTAATCCCGGTCTTTAACGGCCGGGATTCTCTTATCAAACTCCTGGAGCATATTAGGGTCGTCAGCGAACTGCCCGTTATGATCCTGGATGATGGCTCAAATGATGGTCTATCTGAAACTGATCTACCTGATATGATCTATTTAAGGCATGCTGCAAATCGGGGTAAAGGTGCTGCGCTTAGATCAGCTTTTGAGGCCTGCCATGGCTTGGGATACAGTCACGCTCTCACACTTGATGCTGATGGCCAACATACACCAGACATGATCAACTCGTTTATTGCACAAGCAAAACAAGCGCCTGGTGCGTTGGTCGTGGGAAATCGGGACCTCCTCACAGCAGAAATGCCCTTCCTTCGCCAACTGTCGAATAATATCACCAGTCTGATCATCTCCTTGCGAACCGGCTATCTGATTCGTGATGTGCAAGTTGGATATCGTTGTTATCCACTGAGTGATAGTCGGTTATGGTATTCTATTGAAGATGGTTTCCAGTTTGAAACGGATATATTTTTTAATGTAAGAAAATTAAAAATGCAGTTAATCTGGCAGCCTATTCCAGTGATCTATGGCAATGAAGAAAGTCATATGGATTATGTGCTGGATACGTTACGGTTTGTAAGAACATTTTTCAGGAGTTATCAGTGCTAGAGTCGGTTCTTCAGTTTTTTCAGGAATTTATTCAGGATCCACGCTGGATCACCTTTTTATTGGCGATGACACCCATAGGTGAACTCAGGGTTGCTTTACCATGGGGTATCACTTTTGGAGGTATGCCATGGTTTGAGGCCTATATCTGGGCGGTTGCCGGAAATTTCCTAATCTCGATCCCAATCGTACTGTTACTGGGTCCGACCTCCAGTTTTCTAATGCGCTGGAGCATGGGCGAAAGATTTTTCAATTGGTTGTTTACCAGAACTCGGCGAAAGGGGAAATTGATCGAAACCTGGGAATTTCTCGGCTTGGTCATATTCGTTGGCATTCCTTTACCTGTTACCGGGGCCTGGACCGGAGCTGCAGCAGCCTTTTTATTTGGGCTCTCGTATCGGAAGTCATTTCTGGCCATTTTTCTGGGACTGTTGATGAGCGCCACAATTGTGAGTATCATTACGGTGACAGGAGTAAAACTATTTGGTTGATTCATCCGTGGGGCTGCAATAGCAATTGCCAACAACTGGTCTCTATGATATACTATCGCGCTTTTTAATACATCAAGGAGCAGAGACATTATTCTAATTCGGGGTGTAGCGCAGCCCGGTAGCGCGCTTCGTTCGGGACGAAGAGGTCGGAGGTTCAAATCCTCTCACCCCGACTTGTAGAGTAAGCACGGCGCGGATCCAGATCCGCGTTTTTGATATTTAGTATAGATCATAGAGGTAAGGTATGGCAGAGCGATATCCATTCAGCGAGATTGAAGCGAAATGGCAGAAATATTGGGATGAGAACAAGATATTTAAGGCTCTGGATCATCTAAGCGATAAACCAAAGTACTATATTCTGGATATGTTCCCATACCCGTCCGGGGCTGGTCTGCATGTGGGCCACCCAGAGGGTTATACCGCTACTGACATTATTGCCCGTTATAAAAGGATGTGTGGCTTTAACGTCCTACATCCAATGGGCTGGGATGCTTTTGGTCTGCCAGCTGAGCAATATGCCATCGAAACTGGGACACCACCAGCCATCAAAACGGCTGAGAATATTGCTACATTCAAGCGACAGATCCAATCATTAGGGTTTTCTTATGACTGGGATCGTGAGATCAACACTACTGATGAAGCCTACTATAAGTGGACCCAGTGGATCTTTCTTCAATTATATAAGAAGGGACTGGCCTACGAAGCAGAAGTTGCCGTAAACTGGTGTCCGGCTCTGGGTACGGTGCTGGCCAATGAAGAAGTCATCGATGGCAAATCTGAGCGGGGTGGACACCCAGTGATCAGAAAACCCATGCGCCAGTGGATGCTAAAGATCACTGCTTATGCAGACAGACTATTAGCTGATCTGGATGACTTGGACTGGTCCGAATCCATTAAAGACATGCAGCGCAACTGGATTGGAAAGAGTGTCGGGGCCGAGGTTGATTTTCAGATCAATGATCATGATCTTTCCCTGCGAGTCTTCACAACGCGTCCTGATACGCTTTTTGGAGCGACCTATATGGTCATGGCTCCCGAACACCCCTATGTAAAAAAGATAACTTCCCCTGAAAATGCTTGGGCTGTCCGTGAATATCAACAGCAGGCGGGGCTGAAAAGTGATCTTGATCGAACAGATCTGGCCCATGGAAAGACGGGTGTGTTCACAGGCGCTTATGCAATTAATCCGGTTAATGATGAGTTGATACCGATCTGGGTCAGCGATTATGTACTGATGACCTATGGCACAGGTGCTATTATGGCTGTTCCAGCCCATGATTCCCGGGACTATGAATTTGCCAATACCTTTGATCTTACGATTCGTGAAGTGGTTTCGGGTGGGGATATAGCTGAGGAAGCCTTTACTCAAATTGAAGATGGCGTGATGATCAATTCAGCAACTCGGGATGGGGGATTCTCCATCAATGGTCTAAGACCCTCTGAGGCAATTAAGAAGACCACAGAATGGCTTGAGATGTCTGGTAAGGGGCAATCGGCCGTGAATTATAAACTGCGGGATTGGCTGTTCTCCCGCCAGAGATACTGGGGTGAACCCTTCCCGATACTGCATGATGGTGAAAAGATTATCCCCTTGTCGGACAGTGACTTACCGCTGACACTTCCAGTACTTGACAGCATCAAACCATCGGGTACAGGGGAGAGTCCGCTGGCAAACGCCCAGGAGTGGCTTGAGGTGGTCGATCCTGAATCAGGCAAGGTTTACCGGCGAGAGACCAACACCATGCCGCAGTGGGCTGGTTCCTGCTGGTATTATTTAAGATTTATCGATCCCCATAATAACGATGCAGCCTGGGACCTGGAAAAAGAACGTTACTGGATGCCGGTTGACCTGTATATAGGCGGTGCAGAACATGCGGTTCTCCATTTGCTGTATGCTCGATTCTGGCACAAGGTGTTGTTTGATCTTGGTTACGTATCCACCAAAGAACCCTTCCAAAAGCTGGTTAATCAAGGGATGATCCTGGGGATGGATGGTGAAAAGATGTCCAAATCCCGGGGCAATGTGATCAATCCTGATGAAGTAGTGGGTCAATACGGCGCCGATACCATGCGCCTATACGAGATGTTTATGGGACCTTTAGAACGCTCTAAACCCTGGAATACCAGGGGTATAGAAGGTGTCTATCGATTCTTGAGTCGTTTATGGCGATATTTTGTTGATGATGATGGACGGATCATAGATCTGAGTGATGATGAACCCCAGACAGAGACCCTGACCATGATGCACGCCAGTATTAAAAAGGTCGGGTATGATCTGGATAATCTGGCTTTTAATACAGCAATATCACAACTCATGGTATTCTCGAATCATCTCAGAGCACTTGACCGGGTACCCAGGGTGGCATTTGAGACCTTGATAAAGTTGCTAAATCCATTTTCACCGCATATTGCTGAGGAATTATGGGCATTACTGGGTCATAAGGATCATTTGGTCTACTATGAATGGCCTGATTATAATGAGCAAATACTCCAGAAAGACCTGATCAAGCTGGCGATTCAAATCAATGGCAAGGTACGGGCTCAGATGGAGGTTGAGGTTGATGCTGCCAAAGAGGATGTATTGAAACTGGCGTATTTACAGGAATCAATTAAACAGCATACAGATGGTAAAACTATTATTAAAGAAATTGTTGTGCCGAACCGAATAGTAAATATCGTTGTTAAATAATTAATAATCAAAGATATGTGGGAAGGGTAGAAGGGCTCTTTTTGCATATTTACACTACTCGACATAATATATATTAACGCTTCATAGCTAGAAATGCTTGGTTGTAACCGTTTTTAGCCATTCCCCGTAGTTTACATCAATTATATCGATTTTCGTCACAATGATCTCTGGAACGTCATAACTGTGCTCTGCTTTGATGGTCTGCATTAATTTTTTGACGAGACCCATGTGACTTTTAAACTGAACGATCACTTCGGCTTCAGTTTCTAATTTATCATACCACCAGTACATGCTCTCAACTTCAGGAATGATCTGACCACAGGCGGCCAGCCGTTGGTTCAAAATAGTTTTACAAAGTGCGCTGGCCAGCTGCTTCGAATCAATGCTGGTGCTTACTAAACAAGGCTCATCCTTCATATCCATTATCTCCTTTTGCCAAATACGACCCTACGATAGTTTCTGCTGGTCCTGAATCAGACCGAACTATGGAAAATGATTTGAGAATATAATATTGCCATGGCTGGAAGTGCCGATTATATTCGCTGCGCTTTATGGATTTGCCGGGTGGTGAAATGGTATCACTAAGGTCTCTGGTTCCTTCATTGGGGGTTCGAATCCTCCCCCGGCAACGCTCTTTGACCAACGCCAGATAACTGTTGACCTAACCTAGTCTTTTGAGGATGAGAACAGTTCGAAACGGAGACTGGCGAAGGCCAGTCGGAGTAAGGCGAGGGAATCCCGCAGGGATGACGCTCAGCCAATCCTCCCCCGGCAACGCTCTTTGACCAACGCCAGATAACTGTTGACCTAACCTAGTCTTTTGAGGATGAGAACAGTTCGAAACGGAGACTGGCGAAGGCCAGTCGGAGTAAGGCGAGGGAATCC
>JAJRSW010000110.1 GCA_024278595.1 Fidelibacterota bacterium
AAATGAACGAACTTCACACAATCCTTTGGCCGCCAGGACCTGGGTGATTGCTGCAGTTAATGTGGTTTTACCATGATCAACGTGACCGATCGTTCCGACGTTCACGTGAGGCTTGGTACGTTCAAATTTTTGTTTTGCCATTTTTAATTCCTCCAGACTTCTGTTTTAGTCTTTAAGATTTGTCAAATACTTTTTCAGCGATGTTATTGGGAACCAACCCATAGTGATCGAACTGCATGCTGAATACGGCACGACCCTGTGTTAGTGAACGGAGATCCGTAGCATATCCAAACATCTCAGATAAGGGCACAAATGCATTCACAACCTGGGCATCTTTACGATTGTCCATCCCCTGCACTTTGCCTCGGCGCGAAGAAATATCACCCATCACATCACCCAGGTATTCTTCAGGAACCACAACTTCGACGGCCATGGTTGGCTCCATCAGTTTTGGATTGGCTTTTTTACAGGCAGCCTGAATAGCCATCGAGCCGGCAATCTTAAAAGCCATTTCTGAAGAATCAACATCATGATAGCTACCGTCATAGAGCTCTACCCGGACATCCATGAGCGGATAACCGGCCAATACGCCGTTTTTAAGGGCATCTTGGATACCTTTATCGACTGCAGAGATGAATTCCCGGGGGATTGAACCACCTACAATTTTATTTTCAAAATGATAACCCTTGCCGGACTCATTGGGTCCAACCCGGATCATAACATGACCGTATTGTCCCTTACCACCAGTCTGGCGCGAGAATTTTGTATTCTGTTCCACCTTATCAGTAATGGTCTCAACATAGGCAACCTGAGGCGTGCCTACGCGAGCATTAACCTTGAACTCTCGCAGGAGTCGGTCAACAATGATCTCCAAATGCAGTTCACCCATGCCTCGGATGATGGTCTGACCTGTTTCGTGATCAACATTGACCAAAAAGGTGGGGTCTTCCTCAGCCAATTTCGACATGGCAACTGTCAATGCATCATTGTCAGCTTTAGATTCCGGCTCTATTGCAACAGAGATAACTGGTTCTGGAAAGTCCATGGACTCTAGCACTATGGGGTGCTTCTGAGCACATAGTGTATCACCGGTACGCGTATTGCGCAGCCCAATGGCAGCGGCTATCTCACCGGCATAGATCACATCGCGCTCTTCTCGTTTGATTGAGTGCATCACCATCAAACGACCAACCCGTTCCTTTTTACCGCTGATACTGTTCAGGACAGAATCGCCTGTTTTTACAGATCCGGAATAAACCCGGAAAAAGGTCAATTTACCCACATAAGGATCGGTCATGATCTTGAAAGCCAGCGCAGAAAATGGTTCATCCTCATCAGCTTTCCGGGTGATGACCTTCTCATTGTCATCAATATCATGGCCCTCAACCGGTGGAAGATCCAACGGTGACGGCAGATAATCGATAACAGCATCCAGCAGACGTTGCACACCCTTGTTCTTAAAAGCTGATCCCACCATTGTGGGGATCATGGAGCCGTCCAGGGTGGCTGCACGAATGGCAACACGAATTTCATTGGGCTCTAGATCGATACCGTCCAGGTATTTCTCAAGCAGAGTATCGTCATAGCTGGCGACCTCTTCAATGAGGAGATGGCGATATTCCTCAGCCTTCTCGATCATATCTTTGGGTACGTCACTATATTCAAAATGAGCTCCAAGGGAGCTGTCATTATAGAGAATTGCTTTCATGGAGAGCAGGTCGATAAGACCTGTAAACAGATCACCTGCCCCAATCGGTAAAACGATTGGGACTGGATTGGCACCCAGCCGCTTCTTGATCATCTCAAGTACGTTGTAGAAATCGGCACCCGTTCGGTCCATTTTATTTACAAATGCGATCCGGGGAACGCCATATTTATCAGCCTGACGCCATACCGTTTCACTCTGTGGTTCCACGCCACCTACCGCACAAAACAGAGCAACTGCCCCATCCAACACTCTCAGACTACGTTCGACCTCTACCGTAAAATCAACGTGTCCTGGTGTATCAATTATATTGATCCGGTGCTCATTCCAAAAAGCTGTTGTAGCAGCGGAAGTGATGGTAATACCGCGCTCACGTTCCTGCTCCATCCAATCCATAGTAGCAGCACCGTCGTGGACTTCACCAATGCGATGAGTACGTCCTGTATAGTAAAGGATACGTTCAGTCGTAGTCGTTTTACCAGCATCAATGTGAGCCATGATGCCAATGTTTCTGACGTTACTAAGATTGGTTCTCTTCACTGCTTACCTAAAGTGAGCGAAGGCTTTGTTAGCTTCGGCCATCCGGTGTGTATCTTCGCGTTTCTTAATGGCCCCGCCTTCATTATTAGCGGCACCGATCAATTCGGCAGCTAATTTTTCAGACATGGTCTTCTGAGAACGTTTCTTTGAGAAAAAGATAATCCAGCGATAGGCCAGGGCTTGTCTACGGTTTGTACGAACTTCAATGGGGACTTGATATGTTGCACCACCAACTCGCTTGGATTTTACTTCTACGATTGGTGCTACATTTTCGATTGCTTTTTTGAATAGTTCTAAAGGATCACTCTTGGTCTTTTGCTTGATTATATCAAAAGCGCCATAGAGTATTTTTTCGCTAAGTCCTTTTTTGCCACGCTCCATCAAATAATTGATAAAACGAGCCACGCCCACATCATTGTGGACCGGATCGGGTAAAATACTTCGTTTTTCTGGTCTACGTCTTCGCATCAGTCAATTTCTTATGATTTTGGTCGTTTTGCGCCATAGCGTGAACGACTTGTTCTCCGGTTTTCAACTCCGGCAGTATCCAAAGTGCCCCGAATAATGTGATACCGTACACCTGGTAGATCCTTAACACGACCTCCCTCGATCAATACGATGGAGTGCTCCTGTAAATTGTGACCTTCTCCAGGGATGTAAGCGGTCACTTCAATCCCGTTAGCTAAACGGACACGAGCCACTTTCCGAAGGGCCGAATTCGGCTTTTTCGGAGTGGTGGTATAAACTCTTGTACACACGCCTCTTTTTTGAGGACATGACTTTAGTGCTGGTGCTTTTTTCTTCTTAACAAGGCTTTTTCTACCTTTTCGCACCAATTGATTAATCGTGGGCATTTAATCTCCTTTTAAAAAGCCGCACAGTATAATTTCTGACCTATGAGCAGTCAAGGTCATTTATTCACTTTCGGGCTCTGAATTTTCGCGTACAACAACCTTCGCCTCTTCCCTTTGTTTCCTCACTTCCAGTACCTGCTCAGTCATTTCATTTACAGGGCCTTCAGCTGTTACCTTGCCATATTTCGCCAGACCGGTTCCAGCGGGAATCAAGCGACCAACAATTATATTTTCTTTCAAACCACGTAGTGTATCTGTCTTGGCATTGATCGCTGCATTGGTCAATACACGGGTGGTCTCCTGGAAGGAAGCAGCAGAGAAGATACTCTCGGTGTTCAGAGAAGCTCTGGTGATTCCCAACAATAGTGGAGTATGTGTGGCAGGTTCTGCATCACGGTACTCCGGTAGAGCAGCGTCTTTCGCTTTCAGATCTGCCACAGCGGCTTCCATATCGGCCCGGTCTACCAGCTGGTGTTCCATAAAGGCAGATTCACCCGCCTTTTCAACCACAACCATGGAAAGCACGCGATCATTTTCAGTCTGAAACTGAAATTTATTCACCCGGTCCTGATGTAGATGCTGGGTGTCACCCGGATTCTCTACCTGCACTTTCTGCATCATCTGACGCACAATGGTCTCAATGTGCTTATCATTGATACGCACACCCTGCAGGCGGTAAACTTCCTGGATCTCATTTACCAGATATTCTTGAACTTCACGTTCGCCCTTGATGCGGAGAATATCCTTGGGTGAGACAGGCCCCTCACAGAGACGGTCACCAGCCATAATGAAATCTCCATCCAACACAATGATATGACGACCATAGGGAATTGAATATTCATATTTAACATTATCAGGTGTTTCCACCAGGATGGTACGAACACCACGCTTCAGATCACCGTAATTGACAATACCGGCAACTTCAGTGACCACCGATGGGTCCGCCGGGTTACGGGCTTCAAATAATTCAGCAACTCGTGGTAATCCGCCTGTAATATCCGCAGTTCTTGATTTTCCCTTGAGAAATTTTGCCAAAGTAATACCAGCCGGGATCTTCTGACCATCTTCAACCGTTAATACGGCACCGACGGGCAACACAACATCCTTACCAATAAGCTGGCCATCTTTATCAACTATTTCGATCCGTGGCGTCATCCGCATACCACGGGCATCCGTGATGGTCCGTTCAACTTTGCCACTTTCGCCAGATTCCTGAACAAAGGTCATATCTTCGACGATCTCTACGAAGTGAATGGTTCCAGCTGACTGGGCAATGATGAAGTCAGTTCGAGGATCCCACCTAACCAGTCCCTGACCACTTCTAACCTTTTCCCCGTCAGTCACTTCAACCGTACTGGCGTAAGGGATATTGGCGCGGGTTAAAGCCCGGTTATTATCATCAACGATCTCAACATAATTATTACGAACCAGCGATATACGTCCCAACTCCTCAGTCGGTTCAGTCACGCGGAGACCGGGAGAATAGCGGATCGTACCATCAAATTTGGCCGATAATTCACTCTCTTCAATGATACGCGAGGCGGTACCTCCAATGTGAAAGGTTCGCAGAGTTAACTGGGTTCCAGGTTCACCAATGGCCTGGGCAGCCATGATGCCTACCGCTTCACCAGCGTTAACCAGCTTGGCTGTTGACATATTTCTGCCATAGCATTTGGCGCACACACCAAATTCCGCTTCACAAGTGAGTACGGACCTGATCCGAACTTTTTCTACGTTTGAGCCTGAGATTTTAACGGCCAATTCATCGTTGACCAGGGCACCCACTTCAGCGATCATTTCATCAGTGATGGGATCAAAGACATCCTCTTGAAGCACCCGCCCCTTGATGCGGTCCTTTAAGGGTTCGATAACATCTTCACCCTGCTTTAAGGCTTTCACATCAATACCGTTGATGGTTCCACAATCTTCCAGACGGATCACAACATCCTGAGCCACATCAACCAGACGACGGGTCAGGTAACCGGCATCAGCTGTTTTCAGAGCTGTATCGGCCAAACCTTTTCTGGCGCCGTGAGTTGAGATGAAATATTCCAGAACCGACAGACCTTCCTTAAAATTGGAAGTAATGGGAGTTTCAATAATTTCTCCCTGACTACCCTTCATGGACTTCTTGGGCTTAGCCATCAGTCCACGCATACCAGCCAATTGCTTGATCTGGTCAGACGATCCACGAGCACCTGAATCAGCCATCATATAAACTGAGTTAAAGCCGTGGTCATCAGTACTTAAACCAGTCATCATCATACTGGCGATCTGGTTGGTCGTATGGGTCCAGATATCCAGGACCTTATTATAACGTTCACCTTCAGTCAACCAGCCAGCCTTTCGGTCGGTATTGACCTTTTCAACTTCCTTGAAGGACTTTTCCAGTAGTGCTCCTTTTTTCTCAGGCACTAGAATATCAGCTAAACCGATGGATACACCACTTTTTGTAGCATACTCAAAACCCAGGTTTTTAAGAGCATCCAGGAATAATACTGTCTGAAAGTTCCCGGCAAAACGCATGACATCACTAATGAGACGTTCCAAACGCTTTTTGGTGATCAATTCGTTGACAAATGGATAGTCCTTTGGGAGCACTTGATTCAGGATAAGACGACCAGCGGTGGTATCAAGCAGCTCGCCATCCCGACGGACCTTGATCTTGGCGTGGAAATCGAGAACTTTACTGTCAACTGCCAAACAAGCTTCATCTTCAGAACTAAAGATCATACCCACACCCTTGGCCTCCGGTCTGATCTTGGTCAGATAGTAACACCCCAGAACCATATCCTGTGAAGGAATGGTGATTGGTGAACCATGAGCCGGGTGCAGGATATTATGACTTGATAACATCAGCATCCGGGCTTCAGTAATCGCTTCAGGTGATAGGGGCAGGTGAACCGCCATCTGATCACCGTCAAAGTCAGCATTGAAAGCTGAACAAACCAACGGATGCAGACGAATGGCCCGACCATTAATAAGTACCGGCTGAAAGGCCTGGATACCCAAACGGTGCAAGGTTGGTGCACGATTCAGCATCACGGGGTGGTCTTTGACCACATATTCCAGGACATCATAAATCTCTGGCATCTTCTCTTCCACCATGACCTTGGCCTGCTTGGGTGTCTTGGCATAGTTCCGCACCAGCAGTTCTGCTATGATGTGCGGTTTAAATAACTCGATGGCCATTTCTTTAGGAATTCCGCACTCATGCAGTTTCAGATCCGGTCCAACAACGATAACGGATCGGCCAGAATAATCAACCCGCTTACCCAATAAATTCTGACGAAAACGACCCTGTTTACCCGATAGCATATCGGAGAGGGATTTAAGCGGACGACGGGTTCCAGAACGAACAGCACTCTGCTTGCGACTGTTGTCAAACAGTGAATCAACCGATTCCTGAAGCATTCGTTTTTCATTTCTCAGGATCACATCCGGTGCTTTGATCTCCATCAATTGACGGAGACGATTATTCCGGATGATCACCCGACGATAGAGGTCATTCAGATCTGAGGCGGCAAAACGACCACCATCAAGCGGCACCAGGGGGCGCAGTTCCGGTGGAATAACCGGCAGAATGGTCAGAACCATCCATTCAGGACGATTTGGCACATCGCTACCCAGTGTATCAAAGGCCTTGATCATCCTGAGTCGCTTCAGAGCATCAGCCTTCTTCTGCTGACTGCGCGTGGTCTTCACGATCTCCTTGAGCTCGATCATGGTCTTTTTGATCTCCAGATCACGCAGCATGGAAAGAATAGCTTCACCACCTGTTTTGGCAATAAAGACATCCTCTTCGTCAGCTCCCAGGGCATCAGGACCATAGATAGCATCCAGTTCTATGAAATCTTCTTCATCCAGGATCTCCCCCGGTTCAACATCGGCTTTACCAGGAGATATGACAACGTAGGACTCATAGTAGATAATACGTTCCAGATTCTTGGAAGTCATTCCCAGTGTATGGGCCAATGTGGATGGGATCGATCGTAGATACCAGGTATGGACCACTGGAACGGCCAGGGTGATGTGCCCCATCCGTTCACGACGAACCTTTTTACGGGTTACTTCAACACCACAACGGTCACAAATAATACCTTTATACCGGATACGCTTATATTTACCACAATGACATTCCCAATCCTTGACCGGACCGAAGATACGTTCACAAAACAGACCATCTTTTTCCGGTTTATAGGTCCGGTAATTAATGGTCTCAGGTTTAAAGATCTCACCTCGTGATTCGCGCAGAATTTTTTCCGGCGAAGCTAAGCGGATCGTGATCTCGGTAAAATCGTTGGTTACAGATCTATTAAGCAAAGGAGTACTCCCTTTTTACTTTAATTCAACATCCAGACCCAAACCCTTCATTTCACGCAACAATACGTTGAAGGATTCAGGAATACCGAATTCAGGTAGATTATCCCCTTTAACCAGGGCGTTATAGACCTTCGAGCGGCCCTCAACATCATCAGATTTGACAGTCAGCATTTCCTGAAGCGTATGAGCAGCACCATATGCTTCCAGGGCCCACACTTCCATCTCACCAAACCGCTGTCCACCAAACTGAGCCTTACCGCCCAATGGCTGTTGGGTAATCAGTGAATAAGGTCCAGTAGATCGAGCATGCATTTTATCATCAACCTGGTGAGTCAGCTTCATCATATAGATCTCGCCAACTGTTACCGGATTATCAATATATTCTCCAGTACGCCCATCGATGAGTTCCACCTTGCCATTTACCGGCAGCTTGGCCGCTTTCATAAAGGATTCCACGTCAGCGAGCTTGGCACCATCAAAAACCGGCGTCTCAAACATGACACCCAGTTCACGGCCTGCCCAACCCAGCATTGTTTCATATAGCTGACCAAGGTTCATACGAGACGGTACCCCCAGAGGGTTCAGGACGATATCCACTGGGCGCCCATCGGCCAGGAAAGGCATATCTTCCTCGGCAACGATGGCAGCGACCACACCTTTATTACCATGACGACCGGCCATTTTATCACCGATGGATATTTTACGCTTGGTAGCGATCTGGACCTTGGCCAACTGAATGACTCCCGGCTGCAGATCGTCCCCGACCTTTTGTTTATAAACATCATTTTCATAATTCTGCTCAATATCACGGTATAGTCGTTCGTACTCGTTGAGCAGTTTATTAAGTTTTGTATTCCGATCTTCATCAGCAAGAATGGGCTCTAAGCGGTTCACACGCTCAAAATTCAATGTCGCAATGGCCTCTTTGGTGAATGGCGTTCCGGCCTTAATGATAACCTTGCCACCCAGATCCATGACTGCAGCAGATTTCTGATCCAGCAACAGGGCATTGACCTTTTCATTGCGCTTTTTAGTCAGACTGGTTTTATCCAGACTGGCTCTTTGCTTCAAAGCATCCAACTTGCGCTTTTCATCGATCCGGGACTCACGACCCTTGCGGGTATAGAGCTCGGTTCGTATGACCACACCCTTGACACCGGGATCAGCACGCTTGGAAGCATCCTTCACATCCCCTGCTTTTTCACCAAATATAGCTTTCAGCAGTTTTTCTTCAGGGGTGGGATCGGTCTCGCCTTTCGGGGTGACTTTTCCAATGAGGATGTCACCAGGATGGATCTCAGCACCAACCCTGATAATTCCTTCATTGCTCAGATTACGGGTCGCTTCTTCGCTGACATTTGGAATGTCACGGGTTAGCTCTTCTTCGCCACGTTTGGTCTCACGAACTTCAAGTTCAATCTCTTTTAAACGCATACTGGTAAAGATATCATCTTTGATAAGCCGCTCAGAAAGAACAATGGCATCTTCAAAGTTGTATCCACGCCAGGGCATGAAGGCAACAGTGATGTTTCGACCCAGGGCCAGATCACCACGGTCAGTACTCATACCATCAGCCAACACATCACCGGGAGCAACACGTTGCCCAACCTCAACCTGAACCTTCTGATTGATACAGGAGTCCTGATTACTGCGCTGGAACTTGCGTAATTTGTAGGTAATGATACCCGGCTCTTCAATAAGGGTTACATCTTCATCAATGCGGCGGGTGGTCTTGACAATGATCTCCTCAGCACTCACCAATTTAACGATACCCTTCACATCTGAAAGCAGCAGTGCCCCGGAATCCTTGGCGACAATTCTCTCAAACCCGGTACCTACGATCGGGGCCTCAGGCCACAACAGCGGTACTGATTGACGCTGCATATTCGAGCCCATCAAGGCTCGGTTGGCATCATCATGCTCCAGGAACGGGATACAGGCAGCCGCCGGAGAAACGATCTGGAGTGGTGAAACATCCATATAGGACACCTCACTAATATCTTTGATCGGAAAATCACCACGGATCCGCACCTGGACCTGTTCACTCGTAATAAAACCTTCGTCATCCAAAGGTGAGTTAGCCTGGGCTATAAAGGTACGATCCTCATCATCTGCAGAGAGATATTCAACCGCCTTGGTTACCTTGGGCTTGCCATTACTATTGACCACTTTACGGTAAGGGGTTTCAATAAAACCCAAACGATTAACGACACCGTAGGATGCCAGAGACGAGATCAAGCCAATATTCGGGCCTTCAGGGGTCTCGATGGGACAAAGTCTTCCGTAATGGGTGTAGTGTACATCACGCACTTCAAAACCAGCACGCTCTCTGGTGAGGGCGCCCGGTCCAAGTGATGATAGACGACGTTTATGAGTTACCTCAGCCAGTGGATTGGTCTGATCCATAAACTGCGACAATTGATTCGTTCCAAAAAAGGAGCTAATGGCTGAGGTCACGATCCGTGAGTTGATCAGATCCTGAGGGGTCAAATTCTCTGTATCACGAACATTCATTCGTTCACGGATCGTTCTGGTCATGCGACTCAGGGCGACTGAGAATTGGTTCCCGATCTGCTCACCAACCGTACGAACTCGACGATTACCCAGGTGATCAATATCATCGGTCCCACGTTCACCTTTACGCATCTCCAGCAGGAAATTCACCGACATGATAATATCCTGAGGCGTCAGCACCAGTTCTTCAAGCGGCACATCGATGCCAAACTTTTTATTCATGCGATAACGACCCACTTCGCCAAGATCATATTTCTTGGGATCAAAGAAGAGCCTGAACAGGAATTTTTCAGCAAGATCAAGATTTGGTGGCTCTCCACCACGCATCTCAGTATAGAATATCCTGAGTGCTTCATTGGTATCAGAGGAGCGATCCTTGGCCAGCGTATTGGCCAGCAGATCATAAGCAATGTCTTCCGGGTCACTTACGACCATGACACCACCCACTCCCTCTTTCTTCAATTCACGTACTTTTTCCTTGGTCAGCTTATCACCAGCCTCCATGAGGATCTCACCAGTCTCTTTATTGACCACATCAACGGGAACCGGTGTATCGTAGAAGGACTTCAGCCCGACATTATCAGCCAGACGTAATTCTCTGATAACCCCAAAAGAACTGAGAATGGATTCGTTGGTTGAAAACTTCATTGCCCGTAGTAACAATGAAATGGGGAATTTTCTACGGCGATCGATGACCGCATAGATGACATCATGGATATCGGTGGTAATATCCAGCCAGCTTCCTCTAAAAGGAATCAAACGAGCCGAATACAACTTGGTACCGTTAGGGTGTATTTTCATATCGAAGAAAACACCCGGTGAGCGCATCAACTGCGAAACGATCACCCGTTCAGCACCATTGACCACAAACGCCCCACCTTCAGTCATGAATGGGATATTCCCGAAGAAGATATCCTGTTCCACATGAACAGAATAATCTCCTGGTTCTGCACCTTCTTCAGTAGCATGCAGAATAAGTTTTACCTTTAAAGGTACGGAATAGGTAACTCCTCGTTCAAGGCATTCCTCGATAGAATATCGAGGTAAACCTACACTGTAGGATACGTAATCCAGTTTGTAGTTGCCATGATTGTCTTCAATGGGAAATACAGCTTGAAAGATAGCCTCCAAACCCTTGGTATCGCGTTCGTAAGCAGCTACGTCCTGTTGAAGGAATTCTTTCCATGAAGCAACCTGCAAATTCAGCAGGTGGGGAAGATCGATCTGCGAACCGATTTTGGAGAAGGAGTGTCGTTCTATTTTACTAGGCAGGGACAATAGTCACCTCCACTTTTAGTTAATCAACTAAAGGCGCAAAAGCTCGCGGAAGAAAACTCCCGCGAGCCCGAATCCAGATAAGCATTGGAACTGGAGAGCAAACTATTTAAGAGAAACAGTTGCTCCAGCTTCTTCCAGTTGCTTTTTAAGTGCTTCAGCTTCATCTTTGGAAACAGCTTCCTTGATTTTGCTGGGCGCACTGTCAACCATCTCTTTGGCCTCTTTAAGACCAAGCGATGTGACTTGACGTACAACTTTGATAACATTGATCTTTTTATCGCCGGGACCCTCAAGCACTACATCGAACTCAGTCTGCTCTTCAACTTCTTCAGCGGCATCAGCTGGACCAGCAACCATTGCGACTGGAGCTGCAGCAGTAACACCGAATTTGTCTTCGATAGCAGAAATAAGCTCAGAGACCTCGAGCATGTTAGCGGTTTCAAGATAGCTCATTACATCATCACGTGTGATACCCATGAGTAGATTACCTCCAGATTTAATTATTTGTTTCTTTTAATGACAATAACACACCTGCCAAATTCCGCATGGGAGCTTGAAGCACACTCAGGGTATTCTGCATGGGAGACTGCAGCCCACCGAGCAGTTTGGCAAGTAACTCTTCTTTTGATGGTAAATTAGCCAACTTCGAGTAGAACGAGGCGTCCAATACCTGGCCTTCAAAAACCAATCCTTTGACAGCTGGTTTTTCTTTTGCCTTACCTTCCTTTTTGAGGAATTCTTTGATCACACGAGCCGGAGCGGTGGGATCTTCGTGTCCAAATGCTAATGCAGTAGGTCCCTTTAAAACATCCTCAAGACCTTCGTAACCATTTTCTTTTACAGCTATACTGACAAGCGTATTCTTCAGAACACGAAACTCAACATTGGCTGCCTGAAACTGGGAACGTAAAACGTTGGTCTCTTCTACATTAAGACCCACGTAATCAGTGAAATAGATAGCACTGGCATTTGAAATTTTCTCCCGGATAGCATCCAGAGAATTAATATTTTTTTGATTTGGCATTTTGCTAATTCCTTCGCCGCTTATAAACCGAGCGTAGCTCTATCAATACGGATACCAGGACCCATTGTTGTGCTCAGGACCATTTTTTGGAAATAGGTCCCTTTGGCACCGGAGGGCTTCATGGCGATCAGACGATTTACCAATACAGTGATATTCTCAGAAAGAGCTGAGCTTTCAAATGAAGCCTTACCCACTATTGAGTGAACAATCCCATACTTATCAGTTCGCAGTTCGATCTTACCCGCTTTAGACTCATTAACAGCTTTGGTAACATCCATGGTGACCGTACCGGTCTTGGGATTGGGCATGAGACCACGAGGACCAAGGATCCGACCCATCTTACCAACTTCACCCATATTATCAGGGGTGGTAATGATCACATCCACATCTACCCAACCGTCCTTAAGCTTCTGGATATACTCTTCGAATCCGACAAAATCTGCACCAGCTTCTGTGGCCTCATCAGCCTTAGGACCTTTGGCCAGCACCAGCACGCGAACCTTTTTGCCAGTTCCATGAGGCAGGGTAACCGTACCACGCACCATCTGGTCAGCATATTTTGGATTAACACCCAGATTAACCGAGATTTCGACGGTTTCGTCAAACTTTGCGGTGGCGCATTCCTTTACCAGGTCAACACCTGCATTGAGCTCATACTCCCTGGCTTTATCCAGCTTACCGAGATTAACTTTTTGTTTCTTTGTAATTTTCATCTCAGCGCTCCTACCCTGTTACCGTAATGCCCATACTGCGGGCAGTGCCCTCAATAATGCGCATGGCCATCTCAACATCGTGAGAATTCAGATCCGGTTTTTTTAGTTCAGCTATCTCACGGACCTGCTCCCGTGTGACATTACCAACTTTTTCAGAGTTTGGTGTTCCTGAGCCCTTTTCCAGTCCCGCCGCTTTTCTTAAAAGCACTGCGGCTGGAGGGGTCTTGGTGATGAATGTAAAGGATCGATCAGCATATACCGTGATCACTGCAGGTATTATCAATCCTCGGTCTTTTTCAGTCTTTGAATTGAAAGCCTTGCAGAACTCCATAATATTCACACCCGCCTGTCCCAATGCCGGTCCAACCGGCTGAGAGGGATTGGCCTGTCCTGCGGGAATATGCAGTTTTATCTTGTTAATTACCTTTTTGGCCATTCGTGCCTACCTTCTCACTACTTTTCTAATTCTATCTGCAGGAAGTCCAGCTCAACAGGTGTTGGTCGTCCAAAAATCGAGACTTCAACCTTAACCTTCTGTTTTGCTTCATCAACTTCCTTAACAAAACCGGTAAAATCCACAAAGGGACCATCCATGACCTTGATCGGGTCTCCGGCTTTGAAAATGGTTCCCATAACTTCTTGCCCGTCACGTTCCTCAACTTCACCGAGAATGCGACGAACCTCGACATCTTTCAGCGGAACTGGTTCACCTTTAGGACCCACAAAAGACATGATCCCGGGAACATTTTCCACGAGATAACGCGTCTCTACTGTGACTTCCATCTGGATCATGATATATCCGGGAAAAAACACCTTATTTCGAACGTATTTTTTGCCAGCACGCATCTCAACCACATTTTCCGATGGCACCAGAACCTCCGGAATCAACTCACTCATTCCAGCAAGTTCTGCCTCCTGAAGAATTGCCTCACTAACCTTTTTTTCCTTACCGGAAAAGGTTCGAAGACTATACCATTTCATGGCCATTCTAGCGCCCCATGATTACATTTAAAACCAGAATTGACATGACCTTATCCATGGCGAACAGAATGATCGCAATAAATGCGGACATTCCCAATACCACCCAGGTTGAGCCTTTTAGCTCCTCAAAGGTCGGCCAGGAGATCTTTTTGAACTCCGCCTGTACTCCATCTAGAAATGCTTTAAACTTTTTTATCATATTCTAATTTTACAATCTAAGAAAATGAGCAGGAGAGACAGGACTCGAACCTGCAACCTACGGTTTTGGAGACCGTTGCTCTACCAATTGAGCCACTCTCCTGTCTATACTTCATTTCTTATTTTGTTTCCTTGTGCAAGACGTGTTTGTTGCAATTAGGACAATATTTCTTGAACTCGACGCGTGCCGGATGCAGGCGCTTATTCTTCTTTGTTGAATAATTGCGATGTTTGCATTCCGTGCACTCAAGTGTGATTATCTCACGCATAAATTACCCGCCGATACTTTACTCAATGATCTCAGTGACAACACCAGCACCAACAGTATGACCACCTTCGCGAATAGCAAAGCGAAGCTCGGTCTCCATGGCGATGGGCTGGATCAGCTCGATCGTTAAGTTTACATTATCACCAGGCATTACCATCTC
>JAJRSW010000111.1 GCA_024278595.1 Fidelibacterota bacterium
TACAGCTTCATACTATTTGTTACCTCCTAATATGTGTAGCTCTGTTCCAGACTGGGGGCTAGCCTTTGTCTGGGCTGGATTGTCCAGCTTGAAAGCACCAGCTTTGCTTGGCGCACACCATATTCAGTTCAAGATGCGCTGTGTAGATTCAAAATATTTTTCTTTTTTGCAAACTTGACGCCCCCGCAGAAAGTCCCTCTCGCCGCAAAATGTTGTTATTTATTGATTTATATGTATTTGTAGTAAACAGTTGTATTTAATGGTTATAAGGCATATTTTGTGACTTTCTAAATACTTTTTGCGGAAGCGTCCCTACTAACATCTTTATGCTCCTTTGTCTGTAATGATGTTTGTTTTCATAAGTTCACTATTTGAATCTTTCCACTCCTTAGGTGGAGGTGACACGAACATACCTGGAACAATGCAGGATAAATGTCTGTCTGCAGACAAAAGAGTTGAAATTACTGTTACTGGCAGATCTGTGCCGGGACTTTTCACAGAGCTAGTTTTCAATTGGTATTCTGTCAATTCAGGATAAGTTGGCAGCGCTTTAAATTTTTGGGATAAAGATTAAGGTTGAAGTAAAAAGTGGTATATAAACTAGAAGATCATTGGATTGGTGTTGGTATGGCAGTCGCTAAACTAGACCAAAACATCCAGCCCGTAGACCTCAACCGTCGAATCAAAACTCATATTCAAAAGCATCTGAAACCTAGTGAACCTATTGAAAATGCAGAGTTCTCAGAGCTTATTACCCAAGAGCCACTTATCAGCATAGACCTTTACGTCTAGCCGGGTTTGTCTGGAAATGAAAACGGTATAACTTATAGCCTCCAACTCCTAATGGTTACGTCCCAACCAATGCGGTAGTTCATTCCTTCCGCGAGGTGACAGGTCGTAAATACCCTGACCCAAACGGTCGAACCAACCATAAACATTATTATAAAGGATTGTTCGGGTTTTAGGTTCGGATAGAACCTTGGCAACAATGGCTGCCTTCGTTTCACCATTTCGCTCTAAGTGTTCGGCAATCGCCAACGCTTTCTGACGATAAGCTGTCATGAGCCCCTTTTTAGTACTGCTGCCACCTGGATTCGGATCGCCAACCCGTTGCTGAAATTCTCCCAACACCACTCTCATTTGCTTTTTTACCTGACGCGGTTTGTATTCGCCGGGATCGCACAACACATCCACACATCCTATGCGAGCTTGCGGGTCAATGACAATCAGTCCCAGACCCAGCATCCGCATGAGCTTTACGATCCTTTTACGACGTTTTTTCATGATGGCGAGGCCCTTTGGGACACCAATATAGACTGTGTCTTAAATCTTTAAGCGATCGACCGCTTGGAGCAACACGGAGAGATTGAGTGATAACTTGAGCTCCACGACCACAATAGATTCGTCCCCACGTACGGCGATCACATCGCAGTGTAGTACTTCACCTTTTACCTCATAGCCCTGGTGGACGAGGTAATCTTTCAGGGGTGGGTAGAGATCAATTTCCTGCATATCCATCCAATTTTACTCTTGTTAGCAATCTCAATATTATGAAAATTCCAATCGCATGGATTGTTGTTTAGAAAACTGGATTTGTCAATCAATGTTTTGGACTTATCGCATCGTTTCAACTCCCGGATTCTAGATTAGATTGATGAGGGTAATCCCACACCTTAATACCAGACAGAGCGATCACAAGGAGTAGTCAGCAGCATGAATAAATTTCAACCCTCAGATAAAACCAGATCAATGTTTCTTTTAGAGGGTAATATTGGTGCTGGCAAGACCAGCCTGGGAAAAGAATTAAAAAGATCCGGGCACTTCGAATTCCTGGAAGAACCCGTCGATGTGTGGAGAGAAGGTCCGGCCGGCAATTTGTTTGAGATGTTCTACACCAATATGGAGCGGTGGTCCTTTACTTTTCAGATCATGGCTTTTACCACCCGGGCCAAAACCTGGTCGGAAATACTTGAGCGGGTTAAGGGTCATCGTGTGATCCTGGAACGCTCTATCTATACGGATAAATATGTGTTTGCAAAGAATCTTTACGCCGTGGGTGCCATGAATGATTCGGAGTGGCAGGTCTATGGTCAACTTTGGGACTTCCTGTCCGAAAATTACTGTGATAAACCTGACCGGATCATTTATCTGCGAACCCCGGCTGAGGTCTGTCTGGAACGTATCAGATCTCGGGGACGTGAAGAAGAGAAGGCAATGCCCCTGGATTATCTGAAACGGCTGGAAGATCTCCATGATACCTGGTTGTTGGACCATCCAGATGCAATTGTATTGGACGGGACCAGACGTTGGAATGCTGCAGAAGTTGAAGCAGCCATGGCAAGCTCATAAACAGAGCCACACTTAATTTCCTCCCTCGCTAAGTCCAAATTGTAATTGAGTCAATATTGACGCCCCCGCATAAAGTCCCTCCCCGACACGCTTGTCGGGATCTGCTACTCGCACGCAGAGCGTTGCATTGAGCCCCGCCGAAGTACAGTCAAACGGTAGAAGACGAAGACAATTATGGATTGTTTGGAACTGAACATGGTATAACTTACCCTTTTTACTCTTGACTTGCCAAATAGCGCTAACCAGGAGGGAATTTAGCTCGCCTTTTGGCTTGCTCTGTTGACTGCCATGTTCTGTAATTTGTTGTCTAGCCGTAATGAGAAGATACAGAAGGAGAAAATATGAAAAAAGCTGAAAAACTGGCCAAAAAAATCTTTAGTGATGATGATCTTCAGGAGATATCTGAGGCGATCAAGACCTTTGAAAGTCGAACCAGCGGTGAGATCGTCATCAGCTTTAACACTACTTCCAATAATCAGCCTTATAAATCAGCCCGTCGAATATTCGAAAAAGCCAAGCTCCATCAGACCAAAGAACGTAACGCCACGCTTATTGTTCTGTTCCTGTCTGAGCAAAAATTTGCGGTTTATGGTGATGCCGGAATTCATGAGAAGGTCCCTGAGAATTTCTGGGAATCCACAGTTGCTGACATGAAGACCCATTTTGCCCAGGGTCGCATGCGCCAGGGTTTACTCCATGGCATTACTCAGTTAGGTGAGAACCTGGCCAAATTCTTTCCAGTTGCGGCTGATGATGTGAATGAATTGAGTGATGAACTTAAATATGGCGATGATCATGAATAATAGCTGTTCCCTGGCCCACGTTTTTAAACGGGACGGAACCCTGGTTCCCTATTCTCGTCAACGCATTACCAATGCCATCTATCGTGCCGCAGTTGCCATTGGGGGGCGTGATAAGGATAAAGCTGCGGAACTGGCCGTAATAATAGAAGGAATTCTCTGCGACAACTATTCTAATGAGCATCCGCCCATGGTGGAACAGGTTCAGGATATCGTTGAGAAAGTGCTCATCGAAGAAGGTCATGCAGCCGTTGCCAAACATTTCATCCTCTACCGGGCCACCCAAAATGACAAGCGCAAAGCCAAGCTGAGCAAAAGTAAGCTCCATCAGGGAAATATTCCCTACCAGAAGATCTATGAGGTTCTGGTCTGGGCAGCTGATCATGATCTGAATTCCGTGGAGAAAATGAACCAAAGGGTCGCCATGGGTGATTTCCGGCAGATCTGCCTGGAATCCGATGCAGCCTACGAGTATGATGTTCAGGCAGCCGCAGAACTCATCGCCGAGCGGGGTGGCGAAACCCGTATTGTTGTTGTGGCTGGTCCTTCATCATCCGGCAAGACAACCACGACACGTAAACTGGCTCACTACCTTTCGAAAAAGGGGCTGGGGCTGGTTGAATTAAATATTGACCATTACTTTTTTGATCTGGAAATGCATCCGGTTGATGAATTTGGCGATCACGATTTTGAAACCCCCCAGGCTTTGGATCTGGCCCTGATCAACCAGCATGTGAAACAACTCATGGCCGGTGAAGAAGTCCTGATCCCAAAATATGATTTTTCAACAGGCGTCCGGGCGTTAAATCAAACGCCAATGAAGATCAGATCCACAGATGTTATTTTAATTGATAGTCTTCACGGTTTGTATGGTGACATGCTTAAAGGCATAGATGAGAAAAGCGTCTTTAAGGTATATATCGAGACCTTGCTTCAGATGAAGGGTGCCAATGGCAAGTTTATTCGCTGGACGGATCTGCGTCTCATGCGCCGGATGATCCGGGATGAACAGCACCGGGCTTACGATCCAAGACAGACCCTGACCCATTGGCATTATGTCCGCAACGCTGAACTGCGCAATATTTTACCTTATATCAATACAGCAGATTATATCATTAATGGGGCTGTACCCTATGAGTTGCCCGTCATGCGCAATCGTCTCTATGATCATTTCAAGGAATGGGAGCAGGATTATAAGGATGACCCCCGCCGGGTGGATGCCTATTTACGGGCAAAACGCGTCCGGGAAATGCTGGAATCAGTGACACCGGTGACGGATGAATCACCTATCCCTGAGACTTCACACCTCCGGGAGTTCATTGGGGGTAGTGTTTATGACGTACACTAAATTGCAGCCACCGCAAAAAAACAAATCCGGGTTAAAGCAGCTTACTTGAGGGTTCCCTCTCCCAATGTTTATATACAAAAGCTTCTTACTGATAGTTGCAAATAGCTGAGTATCAGATGTTTACATTCAAGACGACCTTTTGAATATGGTATTATCAGAGTTCAAATAGTTCTCATGATCCAGACATTCTAAATTACATTCTGTCGCATTATCCGTTTGAATAGTCACGCTGGGAGTAAGTCGAATTATGAATTGGTTTCAAAAATGGTTTTTTCGCTGGTCATTCATTGATCTGCCAACCTTGGGAGCCGGATTATTATTAATGACCTGGTATCTGAAGACCAAGTCAGCGACTGGTATCGAAACTGCTTTGGTTGATTCTATCGGTCCCAATTTGGCCACAGAGCTCTTTGGTGTCTGGTTAAGTGTCAGAATCATTGAATCAATTTTGAGATCACGCCAGAAACGTAGTCATTTGCGCACGCAGCTGGTGGATAATATGAAATATCTGGTTACCCTGATCCGCAGTATTGCACCACACTTTGACCAACAGACCATCGATCGACTTAGTTCTGAGTTGATGTGGTTTGAAGAGATGAAAAGCTATCGGATCAAGGGGATCTCAGCAATTACGCTTAAACTTATCGATAGGGTTATTGAGCTATATGCGAATGCTGCCGAAGAAGCCTTAAAAATAATTCCTCTACGGGAGGAAATTAACGATCTGTTTTTGAAATATCCGGAAATGTTGGATGATCCACAAATGAGAGAATTACACGATGTCTATCGCAGACAGAACTACACACGCATCATAGTTGACAGAATCGATTCCCGCATTGCAGGGTATAAAAAAGGAGCCGAGCCTTCAGCGCAAACGGCGCAAAAACACCCTGAAACAGAGGTTATCCGGAAATTTGATGCCTATTCAGGAATATTAAAAACGTATATCTCAATCACTCTGGATGCTGAAGCAGCTGTTATGGATGCCAGGTCGGCAGTCCTTAATCGAGAGTATAACTACTAGGGTCCGCTTGAAATTGAAGATCAGAATTGTCCGGAACGCTGCCTAGGTTCTCCCCATGACATCAAAAGTACTTGAACTGAAACTATTGAGATGGGCCTTGCCATATATTAACCTGGCGAAACAGGTTTCTTTTCCGGGCTTTGACAAAGTCCCGGTTTTTAATGTCGGTTTGTTTTTTTACCGGGGCCTCCGGGATGGCGCGATCATCACCCGGGCGGAAGCAGTTGCCTTCAATCTTATTCTGGCACTTTTCCCGACCATAATTTTTATCTTCACTCTAATCCCGCTACTGCCACTGGATAATTTCCAGACGGAAGTACTGCTTTTGATCCAATCCATCGTACCCGCCAGCACCTACGGGGTTATTCAACAGATCATTGAAGATATTCTTATTATCAAACACGGGGGGCTCTTCTCGGCTGGATTCGCCCTGGCTCTGATCTTTTCCACCAACGGCATCGTAGCCCTTATTCAAACCTTTAATGCCTCTGTCAATGTCGTGGATACACGCAGCTGGCTCAAACAACGTGCCGTCGCCCTACTGTTGGTGATTATTCTGTCATTGCTGGTAACCCTGGGTATCTCACTGATCACCTTTACCCAGGCCCTGATGAATTTTCTGGTGCTAAAAGGGTATATGCAGCAGAGTTGGCTCTACTATTCAGTAACAGGTGGCAAATGGATCATTATCCTGGCCCTGTTTTATTTTGCCTACTCTTTTGTTTATTACCTGGGTCCAGCCCGTAAAAGCAAATATCGCTTTATCTCTGCCGGCGCCTCTCTGGCCACCGTATTGACCATCCTGATCACCGTTGGATTCGGATTCGTCATTGACCACTTTGGTCGCTACAATGCCCTGTATGGATCAATTGGGGCCCTGCCGGTGATCATGTTGATGATCTTCTTCCTGAGCCTGGCTCTTATTCTGGGGTTTGAGTTAAATATCGGGATCGTGGCAGCTCGCAAACTACATGTGACCGAATTAGAACAATAAGCCAATTTCTTTACTGTGAGCTTAGCCTTGCGAAAGTTAGAAAGTGTAAGTGACAAATGATTACTCCAAATTTCTCAACAATATTCCCCGAACCTAAACCGCTTATTGGAATGATCCATGTCCAGGCGCTTCCAGGGACGCCCAAAAATCGGCTCTCAGTGAAGGAGCTTGCCGCGCAGGCTGTCAAAGAAGCCAAAACTCTAAGCACTGGCGGGATGCAGGCCATCATGTTGGAGAACATGCATGATGTTCCCTATCTAAACCGGGAAGTCGGTCATGAGATCGTAGCCGCTCTGAGCCGAATCGCTGCCGAGGTGCGAGCTGTAACTGACCGGCCCCTGGGTCTCCAGATCCTGGCTGGAGCCAACCAGGCCGCCCTGGCAGTTGCCCAGTCGGCTGAGCTGCAGTTTATCCGAGCCGAAGGATTTGTGTTTGGTCACCTGGCTGATGAGGGCTTCATCCAATCTGATGCAGGGGAACTGTTGCGCTTTCGCAAAAACATCGGCGCTGAACACATCCACATTTTCACGGATATCAAGAAGAAACACAGCAGTCATGCCATGACAGCAGACGTTTCATTGCCCGATACAGTGGAAGCGGCCGAGTTTTTCCTCAGTGATGGTGTGATCATCACCGGTCCCCATACGGGCAAACCAGTTGATCAACAGGAGCTGGTGGATGTATATGCTTCAGCAAAATTACCCGTGCTAGTGGGCAGCGGCGTAAACCCGGAAGGCTTGCCATTGATCTTTGACCAGGCTGATGCATTTATTGTGGGGAGTTACTTTAAGCAAGCCGGTAAATGGCAGAATGAACCAGATCCGCAACGGCTGCAAGCACTACTGCAAGTTCGGACTGATCTGCTCAAATGAGCCCAGGGACAGCGGACCAACTTTTCATCAACGGGATCATCCTGACCCAGGATGAAGAACTAAGGCAAACCACTCAACTGGCAATTGCCGGAAAACATATTTTGGCTGTGGGAGCAGATCTATCGAATTTCTGTGATCAGAATACAGAGATCATTGATCTGCAGGGAGCGGTAGTTACACCGGGCTTCATTGATGCCCACGTGCATTTTCTGTGGGGGGGTGAGAGTTTACTGACCATTCCACTACAACAGGCTGACTCCAGGAAATCGTTTATAGAACTTATTTCCAATTATGCCACTAAACAAGAACCGGGTTCATGGTTGAAAGGTGGCGGCTGGAACGAGCATCTGTTTTCTGAGATCACCCTGCCTCACAGAGGCTGGCTGGATCAAGCCGCACCTGGTCACCCCATGATCCTCCATCGTCACGATGGGCACTCAGGAGTAGCCAGCAGCACTGCTTTAAAGTTAGCGGGCATTACAAAAACCACCCCGGATCCCAAGGGTGGGGTCATCGATCGAGATAAGCTGGGGAAACCCACCGGGATCTTGCGAGATGCGGCCATGGGATTGGTCATGTCATTGATTCCCCGGGAAACTGAAGCAGAACTTGGCCGGAATCTGGAAACAGCCCAACACTACCTGCTACAAAATGGTGTTACAGCCATCGGTGATATGATCCATGATCTGGATCATTTTCGGTTTCTCCAGAAAATGGCTCGTCAGGGAAAGTTGCGTGTACGCGTTTCGGTCTATACACCCCTGCTGAGGTGGACGGAAATGAAACAACTTCTGGATGAAGGCCTCTATCAGGATGAATGGTTCCAATTCAAGGGCTTAAAAGCTTTTTGCGATGGTAGCCTGGGATCCCGCACGGCGCTGATGTTGGAGCCTTATGCGGACACCCCGAACGCTGCCGGCATCTATGATACGGATTGGGAAGATGTGACCCAGATTAAGAAAAACATTTCTGAGGTTGACCAGCTGGGCTACCAATCAGTAGTACATGCCATTGGTGACCGGGCTAATCGGGAAGTCTTGGATGTGTTCCAGTCTGTTATTGAGCAAAATGGTCCCCGTGATCGCCGGTTTCGGATTGAACACGCCCAGCATATTCATCCAGACGATCAAAACAGGTTTTCTGAATTGGAGGTGATCGCTTCGGTCCAGCCCAGCCATTGCGTGGATGATGCGCGCTATGCAGAGACCTTGTTGGGTAGGCGGTGTGATTATGCTTATCCATTTAAGACCCTGGAGCAGAAGGGAACCCGTCTTGCTTTTGGATCAGATTGGCCTGTCTCCCCGGCAGATCCGGTGACTACGATCCATGGTGCCGTCAAACGGGCCAACTGGTATATGGAGGAAGCGGTTGATTTCAAGACTGCCTTGAAAGCTCATACCACAGATGCCGCCCACGCAGGCTTTCGTGAAAATGATCTTGGCCAGTTGAAAGTGGGTCATTTAGCAGATCTTGTAGTTTTGGATCCAGCGTTTCTTGGGCTGGAATCTTTTGAGAAACCGCCAAAGGAACTTATCAAAAGTGTGTATATCAATGGTCAGAAACAAGCTCGTGATGATGGCTAGGCAGTTGATAGAATAATTATTTAGAAGGAAGAATAGACTTGAGATCAAAACCCCTCATCGGCCTCACCCCATCTTATTATGAGCACCAGGAAATGGATCGCAGTATCCTGGGGAAATCATACACGGATAGTATTCAACAGGCAGGTGGTTTACCAGTAATAATTCCCCCGATCATTGGGAAGAACGATCTGACCCAACTCATGCAGCGCTTGGATGGCATCATTCTTACCGGAGGAGATGATCTGGATCCCAGCTACTACAACGAAAATCCTGAGCCCCTAACCCCCAAACCCTTTCATACCCGACGAGGGCTCCACGACCAGCAGATATTTGAGTATGTCTGGAATCACAAAGTGCCAACCCTGGCTATTTGTCTGGGGATGCAGGAGGTAAATGTCTTTCTGGGGGGCTCACTTTTTCAGGATATTCCTGCTCAATTTGAGCATCATCTGGTTCACAAGATCGGTGACTGGTTCGAAGCCCACCATGCTGTGAGTCTGGATTCAAATTCACTGTTGTATAAATTAACAAATAGTGAACTCGTGGATGCCAATAGTGCCCACCACCAGGCTGTAAGCCGTGTTCCAGAGCAACTGAAAATTGTGGGCCAAACTCAGGATGGGATCATCGAAGCCCTGGAACCCCGGGATACTTCCATCCCCCTCTTGGCTGTCCAGTGGCATCCAGAATCAGAGACCAATGATCTGGTGGGGATTGATCTGTTCAAATGGCTGGTTGAAAGAGCTTCTGTATAGGCAGGACCAGAAATAACATTTGGTATGTTTGATGATCCTTATAGACATCATCGCAAAACAACGCGTTTACAAGGCTACGATTATACTCGAAGCGGCATGTATTTTATTACAATCAACACTAGATACCATCAGTGCTGTTTTGGTGATGTCTGTGAGGGCCGGATGATGTTGAATGAAAGCGGCAAAATTGCCAACCAATACTGGCTTAACATTCCAACCCACTTCGATAATATCCTGCTAGATGAGTTTGTGGTAATGCCCAGTCATGTACATGGGATAATTATCATACAAGATCAAGCTGTTGATAGTAATTCACTAGAGGGGGTGGATAGTGGTTATGGGGGTGTAGGGACGTTGCATGCAACGTCCCCACAGGATACAGGGCAAGGGCCACAGGCAGGGCAAGGGCCACAGGATGCAGGGCAGAGCTCACAAGATGATAAGAAAAAGCTATCCCAACATATGTCTGGTCTGTCTCCTAAGGCACGATCTATCTCTGTGATCATCAGATCATACAAAGCTGCAGTAACAAAACAAGCCCGTCAACTTGGAAGTGAATTTTACTGGCAATCACGCTTCCATGACCACATCATTCGTAATCAGGCAGAGTTCGAGAGAATAAAAACCTACATAATTGATAATCCTGCCAATTGGAAAGATGACCAATTCTTTATGAAATAAATAAATTTTCAACGATGCTGAGAATTATACTGCTACGCTTTTTTTAGATAATTATTTGGGAGAACTAAATATGCTGCGCTCACGTTTCACTCTGACATTCCTTATTGGTCTTATCCTGGTGCTATCTGCCTGTGTTTTCACAGGACCGGAAACAGAACTCACCACCCTCGATCTGAATGCACAATTACCCGTAGATCCTGCTCTGATCAGTGGGGAATTGGACAACGGTCTGAAATATTTTATCAAAGTTAATCATAAACCTGAGAATAGAGCTGAAATGCGACTGGTGATCAATGCGGGTTCCATTCTGGAAGATGAAGACCAACAGGGTCTGGCACACCTTCTGGAGCACCTGTGTTTTAACGGGACCGAGGATTTCCCCAAACAGGATCTGGTAAATTATCTGGAATCCATCGGCATGCGATTTGGTCCTGATCTGAATGCCTATACCAGCTTTGATGAAACAGTATACATGCTGCAGGTTCCTACTGACAGTGCCAGTCAGCTGGACAAGGGTCTTCAAATTCTGGAGAACTGGGCTCACAAAGTTTCTCTTGAAGATGAAGAGATCGACAAGGAGCGTGGGGTTGTCGTGGAAGAATGGCGACTGGGACAGGGTGCCGGACAGCGGATGTTCGATAAACAACTCCCCATTATGTTCAAAGGCTCTCAGTATGCTGAAAGACTGCCCATCGGTTCTATGGATGTGATCAGGAATGCCAGCTATGAAACCATTCGCCGTTTTTATCGGGATTGGTATCGGCCGGACCTCATGGCTGTGGTAGCCGTAGGGGATTTTGATCCTGCTGCCATGGAAGCCAGGATCAAAGAATTGTTTGGAGCTATCCCGGGACGGACTGAAGAACGTGAACGTATCACCCATGATGTTCCCAGTCACCAGGAGACGCTATTTGCCCTGGCTTCTGACCCTGAGGCGACGCGTTCCAGCCTGAATGTCCTGTATAAGCATCCTGCCCGGATCAATCGCACTGTGGGTGAGTATCGTGGTAATATTGTTGAGCGGCTCTATCATGAGATGTTAAACGCCCGCTTTAGCGAGATTTCCCAAAAAGCCGACGCCCCCTTTCTGTATGCCTATTCAACCAAATGGGGCTGGGCACGCACGACAGAGATGATCGCACTGGGAGCCGGAGTGGTGGATGGTGGTCTCACTCAGGGCTTGGAAGCTGTTTTAATCGAAGCTGAGCGTGTTCATCAACATGGTTTCACCTCCACCGAACTGGACCGCGCCAAGAAAGAAGTTCTGAAAGGGATGGAAAAACTCTATCATGAACGTGATAAACAGGAATCGCGCAGGTATGCCTCAGAATTGATCCGGCACTTTCTGGAAGCAGAAGCCGTTCCCGGTATCGAATTCGAATACAAGCTCTATCAAGAAAAAGTCCCCGGTATCCAGATTACTGAAGTGAATGCCCTGGCTCAGAAATTCATTACTGATGAAAACCGGGTGGTCATGGCCTCCAGTCCCGAAAAAGAGGGGTTAGACCTGCCCACTGAAACAGAATTGGCCGCAGTGTTTGACAATATAGCCCTGCTGACTATTGATCCATACGTGGACAACATCTCCACAGAGCCACTCATTTCACAGTTGCCCCAGGCCGGAACGATCATAAATGAAAAGTATTTTGAGGATATTGATACCTATGAACTAACCCTGAGTAATGGCGTGCGGGTCGTGTTGAAATCCACAGATTTTAAAAATGATGAGATACTTTTTCAGGCCTACAGCCCAGGTGGTTTTTCAGTATTTTCTGATGCTGATCTGGTCACTGGGAAAATGGCCGCAAAGATCATGGACTACAGTGGTTTGGGCAACTTCAGCATGGTTGATCTACAAAAATTATTAGCCGGTAAAGATGTGTCCACAACACCTTACATTCAGGCGCTCTATGAAGGATTAAGGGGTTCTGTTTCACCCACAGACCTGGAAGTATTGTTCCAGATGATCTATCTCCAGTTCACTTCAAGTCGAACAGATACCCAGTCCTTTGCATCCCTGATGACCAAATTTAGATCACAGCTGGAAAACAAAAGCCTGAGTCCTGAATCTGCCTATCGCGATACCTTGAATGTGACCCTTAATGGACATCATGCCCGTCGTCAGCCAATGACTGTTGATCACCTGGATCAGATCGATCTGATCAGGGCACAGCTGCTGTATGATGATCGGTTTGCAGATGCCAGTGATTTTACATTTTTCTTTGTTGGCAATTTCAACAGGGACCAGATCTCGCCCCTGATCCTCCAGTATCTGGCAGCCCTCCCCAACACAAATAGAAACGAAAACTGGGTCGATGAAAATATTAAAACCCCTCGGGGTAAAATTTCTCGTGAGGTCAAGCGGGGTATTGAACCCAAGAGTACAACCCGAATAGTCTTTTCTGGCGAGTTTGATTATACCCGTCAAAATCGCTACGATATGTATTCCATGATGCAAGTCCTGCGGATCAGACTGCGGGAGGTCTTGCGGGAGGACATGGGTGGTGTTTATGGAGTTGGCGTATGGGCCAGTATGTCCAAGGAGCCCAGTCCAGAATACTCCTTGAACATTACCTTTGGCTGTGCTCCGGATCGGGTGGCAGAACTGACGGATGCTGTCATGAATGAGATCAACAGTATCATAACGGAAGCACCGGATCAGAGTAATGTCAATAAAGTAAAAGCGTCTCAGAAGCGTGAGCGCGAGATCAATATCAAGAAGAACGGGTACTGGCTGAATTCCCTGGCCGTTTATTATCGTGAAGGTCGTGATCTGAACAATTTTATGAAATTCAATGAACTGATTGAAGGTTTTTCAGCTGAGGATGCTCAAGCAGCAGCCGCGAAGTATTTTAATTTTGACAATATGATCCAGGTGACCCTCTATCCAGAAAATTGAAATAATACCAATTGGACTTCAAAATTGCGTTATAAGTTCAAAATATTTCCTCATTTTTCAAACTTGACGCCTCCGCAAAAAGTCCCTCTCGCAGAGATCGCAGAGGCGCAGAGGCGCAGAATGTTGTTATTTATGAATTTAGATGTGTTCGCTGTATGTGGTAGTATTTATACAACTTAGGGTATATTTTATGATTCCTCAGCTACTTTTTGCGGGTTCGTCTGGAGTTAACAGCAATAAAAAGAAGGACTGGATCCATGGATATCAACACTATTACCGCACAGATCACCAAGTATTTAACTGACTATGCCTGGAATATTCTGGGAGCCCTATTCATATTCCTGGTGGGGAAAGGGGTGTGAGCATGCTGGGATTCTTGAATAAGGAACGAGCAGTCACGGTATTCTGGATCCTCTTCGGGATGACGATCCTGGCTCTCATAGGGATGCAGATCACAGGTAAACCACTGCAAACAGCTGTGGCTCCAGGTGGCATCATCACTTTTGAATTGATCGGAAACTTTGAGGGAAGCCAGAGTATTATCAGCTCCTGGCAGGGCCAAGCCATGATCTATGCCGGGTTGAATATGGGGTTGGATTTTTTATTTCTCACCCTGTATGGTCTTACAATCGCCCTGGGCTGTTTACTTGTTGCTGAAAGATTACCAACCCAATGGTCAGGTGTGAAACCACTCGGAACTTGGTTGGCCATGGGAGTTATCCTGGCTGCCGGTCTGGATATCGTTGAAAATATCGCCTTGATCAAATTAATTATGGGCTCCCAGAATGAAATGTTACCCCTCCTGGCAAAATGGGTGGCTATCCCTAAATTTATACTGGTGTTATTGGCACTACTTTATGTGATTATTGGTGTTGTTCCAGTATTGAGAAAATCATCCCGGTAAACTTCTAAGTCATTGTCTTTCTGAGCGGAAGACTAATAGCAGTCTAAAGTTCTTATTTTAGTCTTCCTGAGCGGAGTGAAACGAAGCGAAGAATCTCAGTGGTCGGGAATTGACCACCAGTAGCGGAGGCTCCTTCGGTCTACGACCTCCAGGAAGACTGGCATTTTATTTCGGAATAATGAGTCTAGCTGTTGATGGCTTGTTTGAGCTCAGAGCGTAGCTCGAGAACCACCTTTACATAATTTTTTGATGGGTTGTACTTATAAACCGCCCGCCAATTGGCAGAATTCTCAGAGAAATCGGTACTGCTGACCTGATATTTTCCGCGCTTGAGCAGATAATTAGCAATGCTGGCCATAACATCAGCCCACTCAAAAGGCTCACGGATGCCATCTCCATCCATATCAACAGCGTAACTTTTGAAGCTGGTCGGCATGAATTGGCCATACCCAAAGGCACCGGCATAGGAGCCTTTTACATCATGGGGTCCCAAACCATCCACCCGGCAGATCATGAACCAGGCCACCATTTCATCCTCGGCCCATTTGGCTCGACGGGGAATGTTATGAATGATCGTGTGGAGCGAGTTAAACACCGGATAAGATGATGCATACATTCCATATTCAGTCTCAACACCGACGAAACTTAAAATGAGGTAAGGATCGACTCCATACTGGCTTGCCACCTGGTGCAACAGTTTTTTGTGCTTATTGTAGAACTTTACACCGCCAGCGATCCGCTTGGTGTTAACGAAGATGCGCCGGTAATCCGTATAGTCCATTTTTTCGGCAGGTTTGGAAAAGCGAGTTGAAATCTTGGGCTCGATCTTGATACCCGGATTTGATAATACTTGCCAGGCGTAGGTTGCCGGCACACCACTGCGGCGTAATCGCTTAACAACCCGAGTATAGATTTGTCGGGCTTGCTCATTTTTTGCAATGAGCGCAACCATATCCTTTTCCACTTGGTCGGACCAGCTAGCTGGCGCAGAACCATGTTTATTTTCACGATCTGCCAGAACTGTTGAGCTGGCCAGTACAAGTAAAAGAGCTACTATAAATTGCATCGATCTCATGGTTTCATTCTCGAACACAGCTGCAAGTTACTTGAGAACCGTGATCTTTCGTGTGATGGAGATATCATTTGCGTCCATTTTTACCAAATAAAGTCCCGCTGAAATATGCGAGGCATTCCAACGTGTTACGTGATGACCCGCTTCCAGCGGTCCCCTGAAAAGATGAGCTACTTCCGCACCTCTTAAATTATAAATTCTGATCTGAACTTCAGCACTTTCGGGCAGGGTAAAGGGGATACTGGTCCAGGGGTTGAATGGGTTGGGGTAATTTGGCAGCAAGGCATATTCAACCGGCCGTACACCCCGATCGTCATCCAGAGCCAGATAGCTTCGATTAACAACCCGGAGTTCGTCAATATAGTATGTTCCGGTCGTGGGCTGCCCGGGGGTATAGCCCAGTTGAATACTGTCAAACTCCAGCGTTCCGTGCAAGGTGCCGTCACCGATCCAGACCCCGGTTCCATCAATAGCCATATCCCAACTCACTAAACGCCAGCCATACCAGTCAATGGTGTACCAGGGGCTTACTTCGTGTGCTCCTGAACCATAGATATTATCATCCACGCAAAACCGGAACTTATTGCCATTCCCATCACCAAAAACAAAGGCCTGCATCACCTTACTGGAGGTAAAATGAACACTGCGGGGGGGGCTCCCGGGAGCTAGATATTCACGAATCAACCACGAGCCGGCATTGGGGTTCCAGCCATAATCGAGACGCAGTGATGTATTACTGCCCTCTGAAAGGACTGTCACAGCGGTGGAAATGTCCCGGTCACACTCTTCCGTGACGATTCCGACATTACTGCCGCTTTGCTGGATCTCCCACCAGTAACTGAGGGCGTCATTCTCAAAATTATCAATTGTGGTGATGGTGTAATCAAAATTAGAGGTTGTGAAACTGACCAGGGTTCCATTTCCCTGTGAATTTCCAAAAAGATCTTCAAAACCTGGAAAAACCCTGACCCGGTATGGTTCAGCATCAAGCAGCTCATTCATTGCGTATAGTACTAACACACTCTGTTCGTTGATCACATGATGTTCGAGTATTGTTTCCTGCACTTCCAGATTATACAAGCGCTCAAGCTTCACCATATCATTGTTAATAGTATTCGCCTCCAGTATCTCATCCCAGACAATATTGAAAATTGGCCGTAGATCTACTGCTTCAGCCCCTGATACAGGGTAGATATCAACAATGACGGGGGCGGTCAGGTCCGGGGGTCCGGTTCTGAACCAGATGGTCCAGTCATCACCACCCACACCATCATGATCTCCATCCAGCAGATGTCCGTAGGTGTCCATGGCTGAACCGGCAATGATAATGGTGTAATCCGTAAGAAAATCAAGTGTGTCCACCGGCAGAAAGGCCATCCGTTTGTGATCAGCGGTAAAATAAATGGTCCCATCCATTGGGGGAGCAATGGAAAAAGCGGCTTCCACAGAAGGCTCATCCATGGCTCTTGAGAAATCAAAATAGGGAATTTCCCAGGCTGGATAAGTAGAATCAGCATTAACCGGATGGGAGGCAATGACGATTGGGGGAACATTCGGGACCAAATTAATATCACGGAAGGTCACAAAATCATTGGACAGGGAATTGACCTGTATGGTGTCCGGGTAGAATCCTGCGGCAGTGATAACGAGCTCAAAATTGGAATCTGGAAGGCCTTCAAAGTAATAAAAGCCGTTGTGCAACTCGTCCGGATCAGAGCTGTATTGATTAAATAAAGATTCATAGGTGTCAGTTGTATAGCTTGCACCATTAACCGAGACAATAGCGCCATTGACCCGAATACCCGTCTCAGCATCAGTGATGATCCCCGCCAGAATACCGGGAAAGGGTCGCTCCAGCCCAAATTTATCCAGGATGGTCCAGAACATGCTGTAGGCTAACATCCGTTTGTATTCTTCATTCATATCAAGCTGATTTTGCAGCGGATTTGAATGATGACCCTGCTCGCTTAGTTCACTGGGCATGCTGGTATTGCGGTTGACATACAGATAGGGAGAACTGGGATTGTTCTGGCAATAGGTGGTCCAGCCGCTGTAAAAGCTGCAATCACCCCGGGAGCCAATACTGGGGAGGCGCATGACGTCGGACAGCAGATCTATCATGATATTGCTCATAGCTTCTCCACCGACGGGTGGATCTGGTGTCCCATTATACCATTGGCCCCACAACAACAGGACGTTGTTATTATCAGGAGCACCAGCATTGGAATGGATCGAATGATACCAGGCGGCACCCTTGTTGTTGGCATTCTGAGTTCGTTCATAAAGGCTTACATCTACATTGTCATTGTAGCGGGATGACCAGACCGTGTCGATATCGGTCTGGGTAAGGAGTATTTCTCTCAGCTGCAGGGCGGTACGCAGGACTTCTTCGGCTTCAGAATAACCGCTGATCCCCATGTTCTGGGTCTGGCTATGGCCAGGATCCACAAAGATATTCCAGCCGGACAAACCAGTAACCTGAGCATTAAGGGTGGCGAAAGTAAGTAGCAGGAAGAGTAGAATGCTGTTCATGATCATCTCCATGCCATTTGCTGCACAAAGAGTTGGCCGCGCCCCTCGGTATCATACACGATCCAACTGCCATCGGGAGACCACTGAGGATGCATCTCCAGTTGCTCAGGGGTGTTGGAAATATTGGTTCGATCATGACCATTGGAGCGGATAATGAACAGGTCTGAACCCGTTATGGAATGTCCATCATCTTCGGTGAGCATAAAAACGATCCATTCACCATTGGGTGACCAGGCAGGCACGAGACCAGAACCAAGACTCTGGAGATCAGAGCCATCGGTCTGGGAGATCCAAAGTTTTTGCCCCGAGGTAGAGAAAACGACTTGAGCACCGTTGGGTGAAATCGCATAACTGGTAATGGCATCCTGGTTGTTTAATAAAATTCTTTCACTGGTCCCGGCAGCATCTCGGCTCAGCAGCTGACCATCTCCTATATATACTAGAGCTTCCCGTAGTGGCGTAACCGGGTTTTGATCTGTACTAAAGCTTTCAAAAGCCTCTGAATTCGTTAGAAATATATGGGAATCATCGGCTGACCACCGGGGGGTGCCTGACAGCCGGGTTCTCGGTTCGCTGAGAAGCTCCATACTAAGATCCGCGATGGTGAAACTGACGAGAGTATTGATCCGGCGCATATTGTCGAATTCAGCGATGCGGGAAGCGATCCGGGATCCATCATGAGACCAGGAGAACCCGTAACCGGCAGAGTGAGCATCGCTGAGTTGATTGAAATTCCCACTGGGAAAGTCAATGAGAAACAGACCCGAATAACTTGGTCCCGCGGCTGCTACCAGATCACCAGATGGAGACCATTGAGGGGCCATGAAGAACTCTCCCGGCAAACTGAGCGCCACAGGCTCGCCCTTGGGGACGGCTTCCGTACCCAGGGTGATCCCTGTTAGAAACAGGAAACCGATGGTTAATATCCCCGCACGATATGACATTATATGCTCCGTTCTTTAGTCTTGTAGTCTTCAAGTGCTAGTTAGTAAAAAATCTTGCCAAACTTAGCTGGCACCCAGCGGTCCGCAAACATAAAAACCTAACAATTGTCAGTCTGTGATCTGGGTTAATACCTGGGGTTTTACCCGGGCAGTATGATTAATGCCCTCAACGAAGAGTTTGATGGGAATGGATTGCTGGGTGCTGACCTCAACTTAGCAGGCGGATAACCTCGTCATCACTGTGGGGGAAGCGGCCGGCCTGTTTTTTAGAAAAAACCAGCTTTTCGTTCTTCCAGATGTTATAGGCGCCGCCTGAGGAGGGCAGGATGGTTAGTGTATCAATATCAGTGCCATAGGTATTCAAAATTCCGGCAACCAAACTGGTCGCTCTGGGTAGGTAGTTTCAGGTAACGCAGTATTCAACTTTTATTTGCATGAGTAATTCCTTTCTGGGGTAAACTAAAAGCTAAAAATGCTATTGACAACCATTGAAAAAATGAAATATAATAATTGACGCCCCCGCAGAAAGTCCCTCTCGCGAGGCCGCAGAGCGTTGCATTGAGTCCTTCGACTGAGCTCAGGAACCGCCTGTCGAAATGGCGCAAAGTGTTGTTATCTATTGCTTTACGTGTATTTGTAGTAAGCAGTTGTATTTAATGGTTATAGGGCATGTTATGTGATTTTCTAAATACTTTTTGCGAGCTCATCATAATTGTAATTCAAAACTACACCATAAATTCAAACTATTTTTGCTTATCAAGTCCTGACAAGTCTTCAACACTACGCCGTTGAGCCGCGACATTCCAGGTTTGGGATGATGATACGCGGAAAAAGAGGCTGGGGTTAGGTGCTAGTTTGGGGGGTAGTTGGTATTACACTGACAGGGTGAATTTTGACCCCAACCTTTCTAACCATCCGGTCATCTTGTTTGACGGCTTATGTAATCTATGTAATCGGAGTGTCCAGGCTGTTATCCAACGGGACCCTGAAGCTATTTTTCGATTTGCCGGTCTTCAATCTGAATTTGGACAACAGATCATACAGGAGTTCAACCTGGCTGACCAGCACGTTGATTCAGTGGTGTTTGTCTATGAAAAAAAGATCTATGTGAAAAGTGACGCGATCCTGCAGATCATCAAATTGATGGGTGGTCTGACACAGGGTTTGGTCATACTGGGTATCATCCCCAGGTCAATCCGGGATGGAATTTATGATTGGGTGGCTCTTAACCGCTATGGGTGGTTTGGGAAGCAGGAGTTCTGTATGGTACCAACACCAGACCTGGCGGATCGCTTGCTGACCTAATAGCAATGTAGCTTTGTTCCAGGCTGGCCCCTGTCAGATTGATTCCAAATCTGGTTGGATCTGTCAAATTGATCTGACTTGTGGCCGGCATATAGATGTTGGTACCACTTGGGATTATATCTAGTGCCGATGTCACATCAGCAATATCTCCAGGTCCGATTGCAGAGTATGAAAAGGTAATTGTGGCAGCACCTGATATATTCAAACGATATTTTTTATAGCCTGCTTGTGCAGCTTGTGTGATTAAAGTTGCTGCACCAGTAATTGAATAATTCAAAGACTTGAACACTTCATCATCAACTTTAAATGATGGTGCCTGAAGGTAGATGATTTCAGATGCCATCCAGACACTGGCTGAACCTTCTACGCTTAAGTGATAGAAAGATGGAGTTGGATTCGCATTTGCAGCAGTGAAAACAACTGGAGTCTCATAGTCGTCTGTGGTTGATTGTCCTACACCATATAGGACATGGCCACCACCCCAATGATCAAATATTTTGTAAACACCACTACCCATGGAGGTGAGGTAAGGAGCATTCAAATAGTAGATTGGGAAGGTTGAATTAAATTGTTCGTTCTCATCTTCAAAGACCCGATTGCTGTTGTCACTTTGCATCTCGGCCACGGTTCGAAAGATGTTGGGCTGAATCCAATCCTCGGGATTGGCTGCAGGGTTGGAAACATACCAGGGGTCTTTGAGTAATATTTCAGGGATACCGGTTGGAAGATTTAATTGAAATTGATCGTTAAAGTAAGCTGAGATTTCATTTTCTTCATTGTCAATTGGAAAAGTTGAAAGTTGCATTAAAAAACTTGATGCAAGCGCACTTTCCCATGAATGATGATGAAACTCACCGGCATTGAAATCGATGCTGTCCGTCAGCGCCGTGCATGTATCTCCGGGGTTAAGCTCAACAGGAGCCAGACTTTCCACATGCTCATGGGTATGGGCAGAATTATCATGATCGATGATGCTGAGGGTTCCCCCCATATTTCCCGCCGTTGGAAATGGTAAGTATCTGTTTGCAAGCCTCCCTTCAACTGTTGTCTTGTAGACGATTTCCAAAGTAGGCGCAGTCGCAAATTGAAGGATAAACTCCTCCTCCAAATGATAGTTTTCACCGTTAATTAAATATGCAAAGTATACATTCATATGTAACGGTTGGGGCGATTGTTCAATTGAGTTCTGCAAAGTTGAAGCGTGTGTTTCTAACGTTGTCGGTAATACTCCAACATGGTTTGAGTTATCAGTGCGGTCTATTGTGAATTGATCGTATGTAGTACCATTGCCAATGCTTTCGTATATCTCATAATTACTTGGAGGATCATTCTCTGGTGGAATCGGTACTGGCATTATGAAATCATTGAAGGTAAAAGTATAGTATCCATCGTCATTGACACCAATCTCAGTGTACCAGGCAATATCCATTTTATGAGTTACACTTTGGATTTCAAACCAAGGCTCAAAATCGGGAACATAAATTTGAAACGCTGTATATATGCGTAAATCTGCATTACCTGAAGTCGTATCATTTAAGCTCTCTTCTACTACATAATTACCATTCAGCGTATTAGTATACATTCTCTCTGAGGTAATTATTACTGTATCAGGGTTTGTGTAATGCGTGTGGGTTGTATCGAGGTAGGTCGAAAGTACATGATTATACTGCACAGAAACATCATCCTGATCTCGTGTGCCGCCACTTGATTGAGCTCTAGCCAAATTAATAAGTGAGTCAGTTTCATCCACACCTTGTGGTATTTCAATAAAACTATTTGAAAAATCCAGGTAATGGATTGGCTCTGAATGCAAAACCAGTTTTTCCAGTCCATTGTTCAGTTGAAATGTTTTGGAGAATAATCCTCTTTTTTCAATGAGTTCCGATTCACTTGCATTGAGCATTATCCCGAAAGCAAGTAATACTAACACTATAAACATCTTTGATAATCTCATGTGACTAGTCCTTCTGATAAGTCTGTATAGTTTTTAGAATTGGAGTGAAAAGTGACTGA
>JAJRSW010000112.1 GCA_024278595.1 Fidelibacterota bacterium
CCCCGGTGCGGTGGTTCGGTTTTCATTTATTGGCTACGAAAATCATAATGTCGCCATCTCAGATATCAACGAGACCTGTTTAGAGTATATTCGTGAATTGGGTGAAGGGAAATTACAGCTCAAGACAGGCATTTTAAGTGGCAAAACGTATTATCGTAGAACCAGTCAGGCAGAATGGCACTCGATACCGCTCGGTCTGGGAATGAGTGTCCTGATCCGCTATGAAAAGTAGTTGTGCTAGAAAACAGTAACTCCTCAATCGGTTCTTGAGTATTTTTCTCGCATCACACTCAAAAAGCCAGGAGTGGTTTCATTAAAAGCAATGGATCTTAACTTGACAGAAAAAAACATTCACCAGGGAATAGATAATGATTGTACGAATATCTCAGAAGTTAAAAAAAACTCTTGGTCTTAGCACCGGCCCAGTCCCGAAAACGTTAGAGTTGGGGCTTTGGGAATGGACAGCTGACTGGTTTCATGTTGCAGAAGAAGACCTAATAATTTTTGTCAGCTCTTCAACTCATTTAGTGGTGGTTTGCCCGTTGAAAGAGCCAAATAATAAGTTGGAATTATTTCCACCCTCCCCGGTGCACCAAATTGAAGAGCTATTCAGAACCAGACTTAACAATTTGCTTATCGCTCTGGGGGTAGACGAAGATCAGGTTGCCGAAGCTAGCCTGCCAGATGATGATATTCATTTTGCAAAAGCAAACCATCCGCCAAGCATGAAGGAACTAAAACAAGTTAGTCTCTTTATTCAAAGTAAAATAAAGGCTCATACAGGCATTGAGCCGCTTAAGCTGAGTGAGCTGGAGTTAGAATATAATAACCTAACCCAAAACAGGCTATTCTCACACTCGCCGCGCCAGGCTCTTATGAAGATATTTGAGGAGCAGACACCTGATCAAAAACAGGAATTCAGCTATAGTTCGGTGCAAGAATTGAGCAGCCCCCGTCAGGAGGTTGAGCAAAAAACCGAGCCAAAATGTAGTGTCAATCAATGGAAAGCTCTGTATGGGTTGGCAGATCTGGTAAAACAAGCAACCCCCTGGGATCATCTTTACGAAAGTGAAAATTTTGGAGTAAAAGACCCTTTAACGGGAGAAATTGGTTTTATCAGCGTGATGGGCTCTAACGGAGAACATTTCGCTGTGTCAGTGTATGTTGGGGATGATGCTTTCTCACATTTCGAGGGGCTGCTATTAGATGGTCATGATGTGGATGAAAGTGAATTTTTTGAAGTAAGGCAACTGCAGGTTTCATTTGAAGATAGAGAGTATATAGACCCGCTGGAACTCAAAAGGTTAAAGCACCTGGGTTTGAAATATCGGGGGCGTAATGCCTGGCCCACATTCAAAAGTATTCTACCCGGATGCTTTCCCTGGCCAGTATTGACTGTCTGGGAAGCTGATTTCATGATCGTGGTTTTACAGCAAGCCCTGGAAGTATTTCTAAAAGTAAAGAATAATAGTATTTCAATAGACCGGGATCTTTTAAGTGACCCGATCCTGGTTAGAATGCAGCGTAAAGTTAAAGATAATCTGGTCTGGCAAAATCGCCGACACACACTCCCCCTTGACTCTGGATCCAAACATCAGGGCGTATTAGAGACAGAATTAAGGCTTGCTTTATTGGCTCTACCCAGCCAAAAGCTGGTTCTTGAAATTGATTTTTTCAATATGATGATGCCGCTTAGCGAAAAAAACGGTCGTCCATATTTTGCCTATATGCTGATTATCGTAGAGGCTGATTCGGGCTTTGTCGTCAACCAGACCCTGCTTTCCCCGCTCCCCGATTTTGAGAAGATGTGGGAATCTGTCCCTTCAGAAATTTACGAAATGCTCTTGAAATCAAAAATTAACCCTAAGCTGGTAGTCGTCGAAAACCCGGACCTATATGATGTGTTGATAAGTATAGAACAAGAACTGACCTTTAAGGTCGAGATGGTAGCAGAATTGGCCTGCATGGGTGAAGTTAAGAAGTCACTAAAAAAAGTAACTCGCGAATACTGATCCGGGCATCCCAAGGGAAGCATCACTATAACGACAAAACAATCCCTGAACAAAAATACAATTGCTTGTCATTATCACCATTCTTAAGCAATACACCAAACTCAGCACCCCAGCGAGGGCGACCGCAGAACCCCAATTCGAATACTACAGCGTACTGAGAAATCACTATTCCCAAAACCATAAACTAAAACCCGGGCACTTTCTGCTCTAGAATATTGTTAGAAAGGCGAATACATTAACAAGCTTATGCAAAATATTCTTGTGAACATAGAGCAGTAGACCGCATCGTGTCTAAAACTATGCATGTCAGCCAGGCTCTTGAAGAACTTGGACTGGACAACACAGCCACTAAGGCGGATGTAAAACAAGCCTATAAAGATCTGGCCCGAATCTGGCACCCGGATAGATTTCAGCATGATGAGCGTCTGGGGACCCGCACTGAAGCTAAGATCAAATTGATCAACGAAGCCAGAACGGTTGCCGTGGCCTATATTGATAAATACGGCCATTTCCAGCATGTTGGTGGGGATAAATTTCAAGATGCCTATCAGCGGGCAAAATCCAAAACACAAGCACAGCAGGAGCAGCCGCCTCCCCGCCAGAAACAGGCATCACCCCGGCCGAAGAAAGAGGCGCCCCCCAGAGAGCGATCCGCGCCAAAAAGGGAAGCGCCCAGACCAAAACCAGAGACCAGTCCGCCACCGGAAACCGATAACAAATCCAGTTTTCAGATGGACCAGAGTGGTTTGGTCATCTTGTTTATCATGCTGGTGTTGGTGAGTTTTCTGTTCATGCTAGGAACCTCGCTGCTAAATCCATCTGAAGATAAAATTAAGGCGCTTACCAAAAAGATCAGCCAAGCCGATGGAAAATCTGATTTACGTAAAAAATGGGATGCTCGCAGAGAAGAAGAAGCCGCCCTTGCCGTCTCAAAAAACATCCCGGAACCAGTTAAAATTGACACCTTTTTCACTTTGGGGTCTGATAAAATTTGGGTTTCAGAGGTCCAGGGACCACCAGACCAAATCATGGGGCTTGAATGGCGCTATGGAAAGTCTTCAGTATTGTTTGCTGATGATCAGGTGGTTGGTTGGAATTCTTCAGAATTTTATCCACTCAAGATCAGCATGCTCCTGGATAGTATCTGGGTAATCCCTGATAACTATTTTGGGATTGGGTCATTTGTTCAGGAGGTGATCGCACTTCAAGGAACCCCGGATGCCATCAATGAGGATCGCTGGTCCTACGGTGATGCAGTGGTGACTTTTGATGCCGACACAGTGGTCTCATGGCAGAATGACGACCAGGAGATCCTGCAGCTCCATTAGCCCCTAAAGGCACTGGTGTTGTGTTAACCATGTTATGTGCAAAAAGTCGCAGGAGTTTTTGTTGCCAACAAGGCAAATATTCTTAGCATAGCCGCTCGTGCTGAGTTCATCGAAGTATAGCTATGATAGGAATATTTAACGCAGTTGGCAGCACAAAAAACAAGACTTGGTTGCGACAGTACGTGATTAACACGACACTAGGCGACGCAGGCTTTCCAGGACTTTAAATTTTCATTATTAGTCTAATTCCCCTTACACCACCCTATCCTTCCGTATAAATTCCTGCGCTATTTAATTTTGATGGCGTCGCAAAAAGTCCGACTTACTGCGGTGTAATATTTTTTCAAGACCTTGACATACCATATGTATGACTATGCCCTTGAATAAATACTACTCCTTGTCGGACAAAAATTTTGCTTAGCCATCGGAATACTTTTTGCCAGGTCGTCAATTTTGAATAAGCCATAAATTACACCGGTAAGATCAGTGTAATCCGTGGTTAAATAAGGTGAGATTTACACCATGACACAAGAACTCAGTAAACGCTACGACGCCTCCTTGATCGAGGATAAATGGTACCAGTATTGGCTGGACAAAAATTATTTTCATTCAGAACCAGACCCTGAAAAAGAACCCTATACGATTGTTATCCCCCCCCCCAATGTGACCGGCATCTTAACTCTTGGACATGTTTTGAACAATACCATGCAAGATATTCTGATCCGTTGGCGCCGGATGCAGGGTCGGGAAGCCTGCTGGATACCAGGGACAGACCACGCCTCCATCGCCACCGAGACCAAGGTGGTGAACATGCTTCGGGAACAGGGCATTACCAAACACGCCATTGGCCGCGATGAATTCCTCAACCATGCTCTGGAATGGAAAGATAAATACGGCGGGATTATTATCGACCAACTTAAAAAGCTGGGTGCTTCCTGTGACTGGGAGCGGGAACGTTTCACCATGGATGATGATTATTACCAGGCTGTCCTCCATTCTTTTGTCGAGCTTTACAATGCTGGATATATCTATCGTGGAAAACGCTTGGTCAATTGGTGCCCAGCTACAAAATCAGCTATTTCTGATGAAGAGGTTATTTACCAGGAACGTAATAGTCATTTATGGTACATGCGTTATCCCGTCAAAGACTCCAACGATTTTCTTGTTGTTGCAACAACTCGTCCGGAGACCATGCTGGGTGATACTGGTGTAGCTGTTCATCCTGAGGATGAACGTTACCAGCAGCTCATTGGCAAACAGGTTATCCTGCCGTTGGTTGGACGTGAGATACCCATTTTTGCTGATGATTATGTTGACAAAGATTTTGGCACGGGCTGTGTTAAAGTAACCCCCTCCCACGATCCCAACGACTGGGAAATGGGTAAGCGTCACAAGCTAGAATTTATTAATATTTTTAATGAAGATGCGACCTTGAACGAGAATGTCCCGGGAAAATTCATAGGCCTGGACCGTTTTGAAGCCCGCGAAGTGGTGATCGAACAACTCAAAGAACTGGATCTAATGGAAAAGATCGAAGAACATGTTCATAAGGTCGGCTACTCCGAACGGGGCAATGTTCCCATCGAACCCTATGCCTCAGAACAGTGGTTTATGAATATGACAGAGTTGGTCAAACCGGCCTTGGAGGCTGTTCGAGATGAAAAGATCAAGTTTCATCCAGCGCATTGGACCAAGACCTATGAACACTGGATGACCAATATCAAAGACTGGTGTATCAGTCGCCAATTGTGGTGGGGTCACCGTATCCCGGTTTACACCTGTCAGGATTGTGGTCAGGTCATGGTTCAGGTCGAGGCGCCCAATGTTTGTAATAAATGCAATTCAACTGAGCTAAAGCAGGACGAGGATGTCCTCGACACCTGGTCCAGTTCCTGGTTGTGGCCGTTTGCCGTTCATCAATGGCCTGGTGAGGATCAGGATCTTGATTATTACTATCCCACCAACGACCTGGTGACTGGTCCGGATATTATCTTTTTCTGGGTGGCGCGCATGATCATGGCCGGCTACCAGTTCAAAGGTGACATCCCTTTTGAGAATGTATATTTTACCAGTATCATTCGTGATGAACAGGGTCGTAAAATGTCCAAGTCCCTGGGAAATTCTCCGGACCCCCTTGATCTGATCAAGAAGTATGGAGCCGATGCTTTACGATATGGTGTCATGCTCATCGCTCCCAAGGGTCAGGATATTCTTTTTTCTGAGGAACGTCTGGATGTTGCCCGGAACTTCATGAACAAGGTCTGGAATGCCAGTCGATTTGTCCTTATGAATAAAGATTTTGACCTGACAGCTCAAATGATCGATCCTGAAAAGTGGCAGGACCTGGAATTGGCTGATCGTTGGATCCTCCATCGTCTGAATATTACCATTAATCGTATTACACAATTGCTGGAACGTTTTTCCTTTGATGAAACGGCCCGGGCGCTTTGGGACTTTATCTGTAATGATTTCTGTGACTGGTATATCGAAATGATCAAGATGCGTCTGTATGACGGAACACCTGAGCAGAAACAGATCGCCATGTCAGTAGCGATCTATGTGTTAAGAGACATCATGAAAATGCTCCACCCCTATGCCCCCTTTATGAGTGAGGAGATCTGGCAGCAGATCAAGTTGACCAATGAACCTGATCTCGTGGTTGCAAACTGGCCCAAAACAAATGAGGCCTTTCATGCACCGCAAGAGGCCAGAGAGACAGACTTTCTTAAAAAAGTAATCACCGCTGTTCGCACGATCCGCTCAGAAATGAATGTCCCACCATCGCAGAATATTAAGCTGGTAGGCAAGGTTCATTCAGAAGAGCAGTTGGATGTTTTGAACCGGACCAAAAGTACTATAACAAAACTGACGCGTTCAGAAGACATAGAGTTTGGACTGAACGTTAATAAACCTGATTTTGCCGCATCAGCCATGGTCGAAAAAATGGAACTATTTATTCCGTTGGAGGGTCTTATCGACCTGGATAAAGAAGTGGAACGCCTGGAACAGGAGATCAGTGCTACGGAAGGATTCCTAAAATCTGTAGATGGAAAACTGGCCAATAAGAATTTTGTTGACCGGGCACCAGCAGCGGTGGTTGCCAAGGAGCGGGATAAGCAGGATCACTATTCTGAATCGTTGAAAAAGTTAAAAGAACACCTCGCTACCATAAAGGCACTTTAATAAACCGCTCATAAGGAGCCACTCTTCGACCGTCGCTCCGCTGGCTCAGCGAGACACATAGAACTAAAAGTCCACCGCGCCAAGCTGTTGTTATCGCCAGCCAAAAACGTATATTGCACAACGCACAATTTTTTAATGCGCTGGAGGTGATTTATGCATTACAAACTACCCCGTTACCTGATCATCAGCCTGGGGATCCTTAGTATTCTGCTCCTGTTTCCCCAGTGTGCCTGGTTCCAGGGCGAGCCGCCGGAAATTGAGATCATCAAGCCTACTCCAGTGGGAGGCTATGAAGTACTCGGCACGCGCATTCATTATCCTCGAACAGTTAGAGAGCAGGGAATTGAAGGTACGGTTAGCGTTAAAGCATTTATCTCTCAAACCGGAATAGTTACCGAGACCAGACTGGCCCAAAAGCTAGAACCAGAGCTGGATCGGATCGCTCTGAATGCCATCCAGCGAACGCGCTTCACACCGGCTATGAGGGCGGGCCAACCTGAAGCGGTCTGGATCTCGATCCCCATAATTTTCGCCTTGAAAGATTGGCAGTTTAAATCCACGCCCTTCAAGAACTTTGAAATGAGCGTAAGACCCAATGCGTCCTATCAGATCTATGCGGTTGAAATACAGGGAAATTTGAAGCCCGGGATAAAACAGGCGCTCCGTTATGAGTATCTGCTTCCAGTCAATGCAGATCAAGCCTGGGTGAAAACCGGATCAGGCAAACCCATCAAAAGCGGGGTGGTAAGAGATGAAAATGGTGAATGGTTGATTTTTAAAACCAAAGCCAGGTCGTTGACCATGGGTTTTAACTATCGCCCCCTCAGCGGTCAGGACGATCATAAGTTCAAATATAAATTTGTGATGAACCAACCCTTGCCAGCCTGGCGCCTGGTCGTGATCTATGGTGATCAGCAGGTGCGCTTTTCGCAAGATCCCGATCGGATTTCAGAACAGTCTGACGGAAGCGTCCATTTCGAATATGACCTGGAGCAACTGGAGGCTTTTGAGGCTCGTTATCTGGAAATTGAGCTTATTAGATGAGCATCAAAGAAGACCAGAATCATCCTTGACAAACCGGACACCATAAGCAAAATTTAACGACCAGTTTAAAAAGGTAACTTTTCAGCAGATCGATTAAGATCTACTGTTGTTGATTTATTGTTTAACAGCATAAAACGAAAGAAAAAAAGATGGCAAACGAACAGGGTTACACTAGAAAAAAAACGATCATGGAACAATACCCAAGTCGACAGGCTTTAGTTTATTCAGGTGCTGCATTTCTAATTTTAGTTACGGGAATGCGAACAGTGCTCTCTGTAGCAGAAGAAGGTTTCGGGTTTATTGAATATGTAACAATTGGTGCCCTGGCGATCGAATTCAGTCTTTTGCTGCTCTATGCGTTAACGATCTATCAGGCCGGAAAAGAAACTTTTTTAATTACCCTGGAAGAAGAAGCCACTGAATTGGAAGCTGGTGATTCTGGTGAAAGTGCCGCCCCCAAGGGAGACTTTACCGTGCGCTCAGCAGATGTTCCGGAGATAGCAGTTGAGATCAACAAGTTCACTACCCAGGCCAGTAAACTCATAGATAAGCTGGCCAGGAACGCCGAACAGAGTGAAACGCTTAATAAGCATATGGAGGAGCTGGCTGACGAACAGATCAATATTCGGGTGCGCAATGAGATCCAACGATTGTTAAGCGCTAACCTTTCTTCAAAATAAACTGACAGGAGTAGCCGCATGGCTAAGAAAAAATTCCAAGCTCGTGTCGAAGTTTATTTTATTATCTATATCGCCACGATCGTTAGCTTTTTCGCCATTGAAGGTGAAGTTAAGCACTTTAAAGATAGCCAGAAAAAGATCCTTCTCGAGGTATCCAAGGATAAGATCCAGAACCTGGTGATGATTCGGAATGCCACGGATCTGCACAGCAAGGACACCATAAATTTGAAAGTTCAACTGGATGGTGCCTTTGATAAAAGCACTTTTTCAGGGACGGTTCACCTCAATCCCATCGATGCCCCGGAAGAACTGGGGCTTAAGGAATTAACCTATCCTTTATCACCCAAGAACGATGACCCGGAGAACAAGACCTTCATGGCAGTGATCCCGAAATCAGACTTTAATCTAAAAGCGGAGGTCCTCTACCGGATGTCGGCTGACATTAGTGTGATGCCGGATGAAAAATTAGTGGAGCTGGAACTTTCCAAATCATACTCGGACAAAACAATTGTCCACAAGATCATGGATGCCATGACCGATGTGGGTAAGATATCACTGGATAAGGAATTCCAGAATATCCTGGATCCAGCGGGAGGTGCGATCCAGGCGCCGTTCAATATCACAGTTGACCGACCCAAAGTCAGCATTGTTGAAGGACTACCCTGGGAGGTTCGGGTTATCATCGGTGGAATCGTTGATGCCGATGATCTTGAACTAATTGCCACCAGGGGTGCCAATCTGGTGGGTAAGCTTGATGTTGAAACCCCGGTTTCTGTGGTTACAGGTCGCGGTCGTAAAGATGGTCGGGTCACCTTACGTGGTACCCGTCTTTCTGATGAAGAAGTGACTGAAGTTGAATTTCAACTCCAGGTTCGGCCACCGCTCTGGCTGAAGGAACCCACTGTTTCTGAAGCGTATGTTGGTGACCCCTATATCTTTGAAGGTGCTCTGCGGGATATCCCCTCTTCAGAGACATCCATTCGGGTTGGCGGAACCGCAGTTAGAGGTGGCATTATGCCGGGAACCATTGCCCAGTTGCCAGATCTCACCGAAGAAGGAAATATTACTTTTCAGGTTCTGGTGGATGGTCGCGATGTGAAAGGGATGACCCATAGAGTATCCGTGGTTAAGCCCCCTAAACCCAAAATTTCAGTGAATCCAGTCGGTCGGTACGGGAACTATCTGACCTTCGAGATCACCACCTATGGTAAGAACAATAGTGTGAAACGCTTCCGTAAAAAAGGTGGTATCGGCTCCACCAAACAACTTGGTGAAGCTCAGGTCATTGGTAGTCGGAAGATCTATCGCTGGGAAGTCGAACTGGAAGAACCCTTCGACAATGTTGAATCTCAGGAGATCAAGTTCAGTGTGAGTGATCAGAATAAAGGCAATACGTCCTATAGAAAGATATTTATATACAACTACTAAAATCAGGAAGTGAGATTAACACATGCTAGACTTGAAAAAAGGGAGGTGGATATGAAAAGCCGTAGCCTCATGCTATTGTTTCTGGTGTTTGTCTTTGTGTCTTCAATTTGGGCACAGGGCTTTCAGGAAACCGGTAAATTAGAATGGATCGTAAAAGATCGAGGGTTCAGCCGCTCCTTTATGGAAGCCTATATCGATACCCTGTTTATTATCGATGAAGGGGCTGAACTGGAAGTCCAGGAAACAGATGAATTGCGGGTTATTGTAGGAATCGATGTTGAAGGCCGGGCCAGCCTGGAAAACATCTATGCCAAAGGTCGCAGCGGTGTCCTGAATAAGCTGGTCAAACCAGTCCTGGACAGCATGGACAGCTCCATGGTTGCTGCTATCCAGAGCAGACGTTATACCTGGGATTATCTCTCTGCTGTGGATGTGGGTGGTGGTCGTGGTGAGGTCATCAATGTCTTTGAAGAGCGCAGCAATAAACAAGTACGTGATGCTTTCTGGTGGACCCATCGCCGGGTGGATATTTCAGTTTTTCCACGCATGTTCATCAGGGTAAATCCTAATTTCGCTTTTGCTACGGAATTTGGACGACAGGATCTGGGGTTTCCAGCGGCAGCCTCCAGAACACTTAATCTTGGTCTGGCCACAGAAGTCTTAAAATTCTACGCCACGTTACCGGCAACCTATTTCAATCTGACGTCCAGTAGTAATGCTCCCTTGGAGGGAACCTATGGTGGTGTTCTTAAATTTGATTCACCAAATTTTGGTGGAAGTCTTTCTTTCCAGGATATGAATTTTCGGGGAAGCCAGGACACGACCTTATTTCTTAATCCATCAAACATGGTCTACAATCCTTCGTCGGGTCAGTTTTATTATAGCTTTACCAGCCGCATTGGATCACTGCCGGACCAGCCTGGGTTTGTGCCCATTGGCTCATTGCGGTTACAGATTGGGTTTACCTATATGCAATATTCCTACGGTAAAGTAGTCGATGAGAATAATGGAGTAGGCGCTTTTTCTCAGTTGGATCGCAGCGAACCGCTGGAGTCCATGTTTGGTCTGTTCAGGGCAGAATATGCTTCTGATATGAATGAACGGTTTTTTAACCGGGTCAAGCTGGCCGGACAATTAAATATTGGGCTTAACGGGTTTGGTGGATTTGATTTCACTACCAGTTATACCGTGACAGAATGGTTTGGTGTAAATTTGAATATGACCTATTTCTGGTCACCCATGACCTTCAACTATACGGACCCGGAAACAGGCAACTCTGATACTTATGATTGGGAGCCTGGTTTTTTCATTGTCCCATCTATAGCACTGTACTTCTAAGAGGATTTGAGATGAACACAAATAATATTCGCAAAACACTCCTGTTGGTACTCGTGCTGCTACTTTCAGTATCAGCCCTCTGGTCTCAACCCAAGGCGCCACCCATGTTGGATCCGCGCCGGTTTGATGCCTGGACCGTGGAGTATGAACCTTTTCGCTTGTTAATAGAGAACGCCGTAGAGGAGTATATTACCCTCAACGATACAGAGATGCTTCCCATTGCCGCCTCTGATAACCTGATCGCTGTCAGGTCAAAATCCGGCCAGCGTCAGCTCTATCAGATTCGCTATGGAACTGTTTCCGATGGTTACACGGTGATCGATAATATGGAAGTGAAATGGGTCCTGGGAGCTACTTTGGCAGCAACTATCTCCGAGAAAGAGAAATACTATCACCTGGATACCCCTGAACCTTTTGAGACCACTGAACATCAACCCGAAATCGACTATCTGGAAGTGGAGTCATTTTGGACCCATACGGATCTTCAGATCGGCGCAGACCGCCTGGTCTATCTTTTTGGAAAGTCTGGTGGCATTACCGTTGAATGGGGTAGTGAGTTATTCGGGCGACCCTATGGGGAGGCCGGCTTTGCCCGGTTTGGTGTAATTACACCGATCTTCAAATTGGGAGTTCAGGTGCCCACGCCATCCATTCCTTTGGGGTATCGCGTTGGCGATCCTGATAACTACAAGAAACTCACAGGCGGCATTGGTGCTTTTGGAGCATTTAAGTACAAGGTTCTGTATGGGGAATTGTTCTTTCAGTCCCTGGAGGCTGCCTTTGCCAGTGGCTCCCAGATCAACAGTTATGACCTGGGTGTTTTGATGAACCTGAATTTCAACACGACCCTGAGGGGGTTTAAAATAGGGTCCAACCGGCTGCTGGCCGGCGCCATGCAGATCCGTCTGGGTGGGGTTGTTGCCCGGGTGGATCATGCCAAGTCGGTCAATGGCGTGCTGTCCTTCCAGGATCACACCAGGGACTATGTTGGGGATGATCCAGCTACTACCTATGGCGGGAAAGCCTCGACTGAAGATTCGGGTGTCTTTTTCCGGGTAGATTATGCGTCTCCGCTGGTTGATAAAAAGTTTCCTCGGCATGAAGGTGTATTTCAGGTTTCTGGCCCCAGCTTCTTGTTCAAATACACTTATAACATCAACCACGGCCTGGCCATCCCCATCACCGTCATTGCCTATGGCAAAGACAATGATTGGACCCCTGATGCAGCCGTGCTGATCGGTTTTAAACTGAGGCTTGATCAAAATTAACTAAGCTTAGGTTTTGGTAAAAAGGGCAGGCGTGAGTCTGCCCTTTTTTTGGGTAAACATGATGTTGGAAGTGCGGGTTTATTCTTAGACGCGAATATCACGAACAGGACGAATTCACACGAATGTTTTTAATGACTTGTTTATAAAAACAATTTCGTGCTGCTTTGTGGGGATTAGTGTCATTCGTATCTAGAAAAAACAAACCGGTAACATTAAATTTCTCCTTCAAATACCACTAATTACATGGCATTTGAATTGTTCCAGCTTAACTTACTTCGAATAATGAAAATCCGTAGAAAATAATGTCAACTTATTATGTTAAAAGAGGGCTAAGCGCTTGCCTTTTCGACTAACCAACGAAGGTGAATATGCCGTAAGGCTCATGGTGTATCTGGCCGGACGTGATCAAGACCAACTCATTGCCGCGCGCGAGATTGCTGAGAATCAAAATATTCCCCAGCGTTTCCTCCGGTCCATTGTCTCCCAATTCGCCAAACAGGGTTTTATAAAATCCTTTCAAGGGAATGGTGGCGGGGTCCGTCTGGCGGATGGGGCCGAAGACAAAACTCTTCTGGAAGTGATCGAGGCGATTGAAGGACCGATCTATTTGAACGTCTGCATGCAGGGTGTTGATGCCTGTCAGTTTTCCAGCCAGTGTGCGGTTCATCTGGTCTGGCACGAAGCCCAACAGGCAATTGTGAATATCCTGGGATCCAAAAAGATCAAGGACCTGGCCAGGACGAACCTGGAAATAGCTGCCGGGTTGCTCTCACATGCATCAGATCAAATGTGTGGTGTTCCCCTTCCGGCTAACAATACGATGGATTCCAGTGGCAATTAAATTCGATCAATATCAGACCCGGAAAACTGAGACGGGTGAAACTGAAGAACTGGCCTGTTTTCATTGCGGTGATAGTTGTCCGGATCAGTCCATCGCCATCGGAGAGCGTCATTTTTGTTGTAATGGCTGCAAAACGGTTTTTGAGATCCTGAACGTCAACGAACTCTGTGAATACTATGCTATTGAGAAGGCGCCGGGGGTTACTCCCAAACAGGATCTGATCACGGATCGATTCGCCTATCTTGATGATGAGACTGTCCGGACGCAGATTGTAGAGTTCTCAGATGGTAAAACGGAGAAGGTTACCCTGCACACCCCTGCCATGCATTGTGCGTCCTGTATCTGGCTGCTGGAACGCCTGCATGATATGGATCCCCGTATCTTTACCTCCCAGGTAAATTTTCCGCGTAAAGAAGTATCCATTAGCTTTAACCGTGATGAAATGAAACTTAGCGAGGCGGCAGCACTCATCTCTACCCTTGGTTACGAACCCCTGATCAGTCTGGATACCATCGGTCACAGGGAACAGTCCTCTGCTGAGAAAAAACTATATCTGAAGATCGGTCTGGCCGGATTTGCCTTTGGCAATGTGATGATCCTCAGTTTCCCGGAATATCTATCCCGGGTCGGTCAGGTTGACCCGCTCTTCAAGCTGGTTTTTGGCTATTTAAGTCTGGCGCTTTCACTGCCGGTGCTCATTTTTGCCGCCATGGATTACTACACCTCAGCCTGGGCTGGCATCAAGTCAAGGACGGTCAATATCGATGTGCCCATCACCCTGGGGATCGGCATGCTCTTTTTTCGCAGTGCCTGGGAAATTCTGACCCAGACCGGTGTGGGGTATCTGGACTCATTTACCGGCCTGGTCTTTTTTCTCTTACTGGGGCGTATCTTTCAACAGAAAACCTATGATTTATTGTCCTTTGAGAGAGACTACCGGTCCTATTTCCCCCTATCCGTCACCAGGAAGGTGAACAATGTGGAAGCGGTTGTGCCAGTTGCCAAACTCATGCCAGGTGACCGAATTGTGGTTCGTAACCAGGAGCTCATTCCAGCTGATGCAGTCCTTCTGAGATCAGGTGCTCTGATCGATTATAGTTTTGTCAGCGGGGAATCCGACCCGGTTAGCAAAGAGGCCGGAGATTTTATCTATGCCGGTGGTCGCCAGATGGGTACCACCATTGAACTTGAAGTAATCAAGGAACCCTCCCAAAGCTATCTGACCCAACTTTGGAACAATGATGTTTTCAATAAGCCGCGCTTCTCACGTTTAAATAAAATGGTCAATCAGGTCAGCCACTACTTTACATTCGGGGTTGTGGCGATTGCAATTGCAGCTTCACTTTACTGGCTGCAGGTCGATACGCCCACTGCCATAAAAGTGTTTACCTCTGTTTTGATCGTTGCCTGCCCCTGCGCTTTGGCCCTATCATCCCCTTTTGCCCTGGGAACCACCCTGCGCATATTTGGCCGCAAAGGTTTTTACGTCAAAAATACGGAAGCCGTTGAAGCCCTTTCCAAGATCGATACCATTGTTGTTGATAAGACCGGGACCCTCACAGAAACACGCCAGGATATTATTGAATTTTCAGGTGCTATCCTTTCTGTTGCTGAGCAGCAAATGGTGAAATCTCTGGTCCAGCATTCCACCCACCCCCTTAGTCAAAAGATATTCCAGGCTCTGGATGTTGATGCAAAACAAGCGGTAGACAATTTTGTGGAGATCTCCGGGAAAGGAGTTCAGGGCAGGGTCGGATCCAAGGTGCTTAAGATCGGTTCCGGGACCTGGCTAGGCCAAGGTACGGATGAGTATGATACGGATGACCTGAAGATCAGAGTATATCTCAGTATTGATGACAAAATCAAAGGTCATTTCCTCATCGCCAGCGTCTATCGGAGTGGGTTGCGACCAATGCTAGCCAAGCTCCTGCAGAAGTTTAAGGTGTATCTTTTATCTGGAGACACTGAGCGCGAAAAAGCCACCCTGGTTAATTTGTTTGGTAGTGAAACGGGTTTGTATTTTCGCCAAACGCCTGAAGATAAGCTGAATTTCATCTCCCAGATCCAGGCTGAAGGAGCCCACGTACTCATGGTGGGTGATGGCCTGAACGATGCCGGGGCACTGAGAGCCAGCGAAGTTGGTGTGGCAGTAACAGATGATGTGTCAGCTTTTTCTCCGGCCAGTGATGCGATCCTCACCGGAGCGAACCTGCATCTTCTGGAACCATTTATAAAGATGTCGAAAGCGACAATGTCAGTGATTATCGCCAGCTTTACCATCTCCATAATCTATAATATCGTAGGGGTATCGTTTGCTGTAAGCGGCCTGCTTTCCCCATTGATATCAGCAATTCTAATGCCCGCCAGCTCCATATCGATAGTAGTTTTTACCACAGTGACAACAAGCTTGCGAGCACGTATGATGGGATTAAATTGAACAAAAGCGAGCTCAAGATTTGTATGTAATGTTCATATTGATGGCAGCCAGTCTTACCGCCTCCCTGATCTTTTTAGCGGCCTATATCTGGTCCGTACGATCAGGTCAGTTTGATGATAAATATACACCGTCAGTGAGAATTTTGTTTGACGATGAAAAAAATAAAAAGAAAACGGAACCCGACAGTGTTGCGGGAAATAATGAGGAGGAGAAATAATGGAGATGGAAAAATTTCAGTACGACAATAAGATTGTACGAATGTTTTTCTGGGCTACAGTTGTATGGGGGGTAACCGCTTTTTTAGTCGGCCTGACCATTGCCCTGCAGCTACCGGAACCCTGGTGGAACTTTAGCACATCCTGGTTAACCTTTGGTCGCCTGCGTCCTTTACATACCAATGCTGCAATTTTCGCTTTTGTGGGGAATGGTATTTTTATGGGCTATTACTATGCGGCCCAGAGATTGCTGAAAGCCCGCAATTTTTCTGATACTTTGAGTCAGATCCACTTTTGGGGCTGGCAGGCAATTATTGTGGCTGCCACCTTCACCCTACCTGCTGGTATTACCACAGCCAAGGAATATGCTGAGCTGGAATGGCCCATTGATATCGCCATCGCCTTGATCTGGGTCGCCTGGGGCGTGAACATGATCGGAACCATCATTAAGCGTCGCGAAAAGCACCTCTATGTTGCCATCTGGTTTTTTATCGCCACTTTTGTCACAGTGGCAATGCTGCATATTGTCAATTCCTTTGAGATACCGGTCAGTCTGTGGAAGAGTTATTCTTTGTATGCTGGTGTCCAGGATGCGCTGGTTCAGTGGTGGTATGGTCACAATGCTGTCGCCTTCTTCCTAACTACTCCCTACCTGGGTTTGATGTATTACTATATGCCAAAAGCGGCTCAACGGCCGGTCTATTCATATCGACTGTCGGTGATCCATTTCTGGGCCTTGATCTTTCTGTATATCTGGGCCGGTCCTCACCACCTGCTCTATACCTCAACACCTGATTGGGCTCAAACTCTGGGAACCGTGTTTTCCATTATGCTGATCGCTCCTTCCTGGGGCGGAATGTTAAATGGTCTCTTGACCCTGCGTGGTGCCTGGGACCGTGTGCGTCAGGATCCCATTTTGAAATTCATGGTTGTTGCAGTATCTGCTTACGGTATGTCTACCTTTGAAGGTCCCATGATGTCACTGAAAAACTACAATGCCATCACCCACTTTACCGACTATACCATTGCCCATGTCCATGTTGGTACATTAGGCTGGAATGGACTGTTGACCTTTGGTATTCTGTATTGGCTGGCACCCCGCTTATGGAACACGAAACTCTATTCTGTCAAATTAGCCAATGTCCACTTCTGGTTGGCAACTTTAGGTTTGATCTTCTATGTGATTCCCATGTACTGGACCGGTATCACCCAGGCCTTGATCTGGAAACAGTTCACTCCTGAAGGTCTGCTGGTCTATCCAAACTTTTTGGAGACCGTATTACACCTCATTCCCATGTACTGGACGCGAGCCTTTGGTGGTACACTTTACCTGATAGGGTCATTGGTTATGGTCTATAACCTGGTGAAAACAGCTCGCGCCGGAGCCCCGATCCCTGATCCAGTGATCGAAGCCCCAGCCCTGAAGCCCATCGTTTCTGAACCGGGTGAATTCAAGCATCGTTGGTTAGAAGCACGCCCCGTACCGTTCATTATCCTGGCTTTTATAGCTGTAGCCATTGGTGGCCTGGTCGAGTTTATCCCCATGTTTGTGGTTAAATCAAACATCCCCACCATCAGCACGGTGGTTCCGTATACGCCCCTGGAACTGGAAGGTCGTGATATCTACATCCGGGAAGGCTGTGTAAATTGCCATTCGCAGATGATCCGTCCCTTTAGAAGTGAGACGGAACGTTATGGAGAATACTCGAAAGCGGGAGAATATGTTTATGATCATCCCTTCCTGTGGGGCTCAAAACGGACCGGTCCGGATCTGCACCGCGAAGGAGTAGGCAAGCTGAAAAAACCAGATGCCTGGCATTATAATCACATGGACAATCCACGCTCGATGAGCCCTGGATCCATTATGCCGGTATACCCCTGGCTACTTGAAGATTCTAATGATTATGCACATCTTCCCCGGAAGATCAACGTAATGAGAACTCTCGGTGTTCCCTACGAGGAGGGCTATGAAGATCAGGCCCTGGCTGATCTTAAACAACAGGCCGAAGGTATTGTTGCCAACTTGAAGTCCGCTGGTATTGAGACCTCATGGGACAAGGAGATCATCTCTCTGATCGCTTATCTGCAGAAATTAGGAACAGGGATCCTCCCTAAATAGGGAGGGTCTGGATTCGCATGTTAAGTCGTATTTATCCCGGAGCAGAAGGCCTGGCCTTTTTCCAGGGACTCTCACTAGTTCTCTTCTTTCTCGTTTTTATCGGTGTTATTATTATGATCTTCACCATGAGAAAGGGCTATCTCAATAAAATGAGCAACATGCCCCTCGAACTCGAGGATGACCAAAATACAAATCATGGAGGCCATTAAATAATGGGCAAAGTCACTAACGAATTGATCGATCACGATTTTGATGGAATTCAGGAATATGACAACGACCTTCCCGGTTGGTGGAAAGCGCTATTTCTGATCACCATCATTATTGCAATTATCTATGTTCCCTACTATCACCTTGCCGGTGATCTGCAGGATGTGGAATATCAAAAAGAAATGGGTACCTATAGTGAGGCAGGCCGGGGTCGTGGACCGTTGACTGCTTACACATCACCCTACGCCAGTGATGGTGAGATAACACCGGCACTTCGCGCAGAAATGGATCGGATCCTCAATGTTCCTTTTGATGAGCAGTTAATGCGGACCATGAGCAAGGCCGACGCTGATCAATTGGCAAAACTGGAAGCCGCTTTCCCTGGGGTTTTCGCTGCTTATATGAATGGTGATACCCCCGCTCTGGCGGCGGCTCCTGCTGATGAGCAAGAAAAACCCACTGGAAGCATGGCTGCACTTACTGATGAAGCCAGTCTCACAGCCGGAAAAAAGATCTGGGACACCCAGTGTTTCTCATGTCACCTAAATGACGGTGGGGGTCTCATCGGACCTAATATGACCGATAACTACTGGATCCATGGCGGCGATATGGCTTCCATTGTTCACCTCATTAATGTAGGTGTACCAGCCAAGGGTATGGTCCCCTGGGAAGCCATTCTCACACCAGACCAGATCACTCAGGTTGCCAGTTTTATAAAAGTAAAATTAGCAGGAACCACTCCTGCGACACCAAAAGCTCCAGAGGGCGACCTTTACGAAGGATGACCCACTTAAGCATATTGGTCAAAAAAGGACCTAAAGCGATCCGCTTGAGGTCCTTTTGTGAACATCGTTAATAAAAATCACTTGTTTGGAGAGCTCAGGTAAATGAGCGAGGTCGCAAGAAAATTAACCAACATTGATGATCCCTCTGGATATCGAGACCGAATAGCCTCGATCAATGATGATGGGAAACGGCAGTGGGTCTTTCCGCGTAAACCCCGTGGCCGATTTTATAATGCACGCACCTGGGTCTCCTATCTACTGTTGGCAATCATGTTCGGTGGACCATTCATGACAATGAATGATCGTCCTTTTATCCTGCTGAATATCCTGGAAGGCAAATTTATTATTTTAGGGATGGCTTTTTGGCCCCAGGATGTCTACATCTTTGTGCTGGCAACCCTGACCTTTGTGGTGGGAATTGTTCTCTTTACCGTGATCTTTGGTCGCATTTTTTGCGGGTGGGTTTGTCCCCAAACCATTTTCCTGGAAATGGTCTTCCGCAAGATAGAATATCTCATCGATGGGAACGCCAACAAACAACGTAAGCTGAAAGCCCAGCCCTGGAATGCTGAAAAGGTCCTTAAACGGGTTTTAAAACATGGGATCTTCTGGCTGATATCCTTTGTGATTGCCAATACGTTTCTGGCCTATATCATTGGTAAGGATGAACTCTTTATCATAATGACCGATCCGGTCTCTGCCCACCTGACCGGATTTTTTGTCATCTTTATTTTCACCAGCCTCTTCTACTACACCTATGCTTCCTTTCGGGAACAGGTCTGTACCCTGGTCTGTCCCTATGGTCGCTTCCAGTCAGTCCTTCTGGATGAGAAATCAATTGTAGTTCATTACGATTTTATTCGAGGTGAAATCCGCGGTAATCCCCGAAAAAATCCAACTGAAGATCTGGGCGACTGTATTGACTGTAATCAGTGTGTTGAGGTCTGTCCAACAGGCATTGATATTCGCAACGGCACTCAACTGGAGTGTGTGAACTGTACTGCTTGCATCGATGCCTGTGATGCCGTCATGGATAAGGTTGAAAAACCTCAGGGCCTGATCCGCTACGCTTCTTATGATGGGATTAGCAGGGGTGAAA
>JAJRSW010000113.1 GCA_024278595.1 Fidelibacterota bacterium
CCTTTTACCCAGAAGGTTGCGTAATAGAAATATGCCCAAGAAATATCAAAAGCTTAAAGATCAGTTTAAAACGAAATGAACGGCTACGCCTACCCCGCAACCCGGGATTACGAATAATGAGCGCATACGGCTAACTCGTGCCAGTTTACTATTTCATTTAAGGCCCCAAAATAGTCGCTTTCGCCTGGCCGTTCATGGATTATAAGAACCTTTTCATAGGACGGGATGTCCAGCAGCAGCTTGCTTCTGACAGATTTTTCTGGTAAAACCAAGTGCAGTTGTTGAGGGTCTATTCAAAGAACAAAACATTTTTAAGCTATACGGTGTAATTTGATGTTCAATTGGTATTACATTGGAATCACCCCTCCTCAAATGTAAACTAACCCCGCTTAAGAAGTCAATCTGACAATAACTGCAAAAAACAGGTAGGTACTATGAACTTCCCCTGGAATATGTTTCTGGATCTTGGTGTTATTTCAATGGCGTTGCTCCTGGCCACGTTTTTAAGATCAAAGGTCACCTTCTTTCAAAAATTCCTAATTCCAAATGCCTTGACGGCCGGATTCATTCTTCTGCCCTTCTATAATTTCTTAGCCCCTGTTGTGGGGATGTCAGAAATTGGACTGGGTGCCATCGTTTACCACCTCCTGAGCATCTCTTTTATAGCCATGAGTTTGCGCAAACCAGCTTACACAAAACGCAAGGGTGACAAGAGTGTCTTTGGAACATCAATATCAATTATTTCTCAATATTCACTTCAATCCCTGGTCGGCCTGCTGCTCACCTTTATGTTTATGAGTACCGTTATGACCGAGCTCTATCCCGCCTTTGGTTTCTTTATGCCCCTGGGGTTTGCCCTGGGTCCGGGCCAGGCTTATGCCATTGGTGAAGGTTGGGTTGATATGGGCTTTAAAGGAGCTCCTGATATTGGGTTAACCTTTGCAGCCGTAGGATACATGTGGGCTTCTTTTGGTGGTGTAATTCTCATTAACATGGGGATCAAGCGCGGCTGGTTGGGAAAAGAGCAGGTCGAAAAGATCAAGGCCAAACGGTTTCGTTCAGGTGTAATGGGGCGCGATGATGAACTGCAAGTAGGTTCCCAGCTTACGACTGAATCCGAAGCCATCGATTCAGCCAGTTACAATATGGCCGTCGTGCTCATGGTCTATCTCTTCACCTTTCTCATGTTAAAAGGCCTGGGCCTTTTGCTGGCATTTGCCGGTAATCTTGGTAATGACCTGGCCGTAAATCTGTGGGGGATCAGCTTCGTCTTTGCCGCCATGGTGGCCCTTATCGTCAAAACCATTATGATCAAACTTAAACTGGAACATACCCTGGATAATGGCAGCTTGACCCGTATCGCCGGGAACAGCGTGGATATCATGGTCGCTGCAGCCGTGGGCGCAATCTCACTTACCGTGGTGGTTCAGTATTGGTTACCCATTTTGGTCATTTCAGTAATTGGTGGATTCGTGACTTTTGTTAGTGTTCTCTGGATCAGCTCGCGGATCTTTGAAGATTACCAATTCCACCGGGCTCTGATTATCTATGGTGCCTGCACTGGAACCATGCCTACTGGTCTGGCACTGCTGCGGGTGGTTGATCCTGATTTTGAGACCCCCGTAGCCACGGATTATATGTATTCAGCGGCCCTGACCTTCTTTTTGGTGATCCCATTTATTCTATCGATAAATCTGCCAGCTTACAGCGTGACCAAAGATAACCCCATGCTATTCTGGGCGGCAGTCGGTGTTGGTTTAGCCTATCTTGTTTTTGTGCTGATCTCACACCGAATAGTGGCCGGCAAAAGAGCTTTCGCCAAATTAGGGAAGCTGTGGTTCGAGAAAGAGAATTGATCTAAACACGGATATCAAAATCAACCAATGGGCGTATAAAACCGACCCCAAGCAAATAGAAGACATTATCTAGGGCCTCTTCACTGCGGTGTAAACCGACATAAGGCGTCAGGGTGTATCTTGAATCTTTCTGCTTGATAGGCCGCCCCAGTAGCAGGTCCTGAGTCATAAGCATATCATAGCGTGAGCGGATGTAATTGTACTGACCCACCACAAAAAGCTTGTCATTCCCGGCGAAGATTGCGGGATGATACCCCACAAAAGCTTCCGTTGTCAGTCCAGCCCAATACGACACTCCAAAATTAACGGCCACTTGAATTGGGAGCTGAGCCATTTTTGGTCGAAAGATCTTGGTCATGCTCCCCTTTCTTCTTACGCCTCGGCTTCCTGCTCAAAGCAATTCCCAGGGCCACCCCAACAGCGATCCCGGCGGCGATATTGTCAACAGCGACACCAATTGCCACGCCGATGGCGATCCCCGCGCCAAGCATATTTAGCGGATATTGACTTTTATCACCACATCTAAAGCTCATTTGGATACTCCCATTTAACCTATTTCGGTGTATTCTTGTTATCGATTATTACAGCGGGAATATAATCCTCAAACTCTCTGACCGGCTGTTAAAATAAATTTTCAGCGATAATTCCAGGTGCTTCATCAACGACAATTGCATTTGCATATCCCTTACTGTATCTTCGCGAGCATTTTTTCATAACCCAAGGGAAAGACCACTATGCGATTTCTACTGATTGAAGATCAAAAAGATGTCCGTAAACTGATGCAGGCTTTTTTAAGTGAATTTGGCAGTTGTGATATGGCCGTGGATGGCATCGAAGGTCTGGCCTCTGTTTTAAGATCCATGGAGGAGGAGACCCCTTACGATGCCATTTTTCTTGATATCATGATGCCCAAACTAGAGGGACAGCAGGTCCTCCAGAAGATTCGTGCCCTGGAAGACGCCCAAAAGATCACGGCCCCTAAAAACGTTAAGATAATTATGGCCTCTGCCCTGGGAGATAGCGAAAACGTCATGGAGGCGTTTAAATCCCAGGCTGATGCTTATCTGGTAAAACCCATCCTGCGGGACAAGTTGATCAGCACCATGAAAAAAGCCGGACTTCAACTACCAAAATAAACCGATATCCCCCAACATTTATACAGTAGAGTACGCAAAGATCTCAGAGATAATTTGTGCGTCTGCGCGAGGAATGAAACGACGCGGTGATCTCTTGTACCGGGGTTTTATACCAATTGTACTTCCAACGGGCACCTAACTTCTGCATCTTTTCTCGCTTCTCGAGTCCCGACCGGTCTACTCAACATTTCTCCTCACAATGACGAAACCCGGTATGCCCCCTATACTCGCAGCGCCCCAATATCCCGGTACAGTTCCAAAGATTCCGGATTAGCCAATGCTGACTGATTCTGCACGGACAGACCTTGAATGATTTTCTTTACTGCGATTTCCACCTTTTTTCCATTAATGGTATAGGGGATGTCCGCTGTTTCCAGAATTTTAGCCGGAACATGCCGGGGACTGCAGTTTTGTCTGATGAGCGTCCTTAATTCTTTTTGAAGGTCCTCATTGAGAACCGATCCCGGTTGAAGTTTGAGAAATAGAATCACCCGCTCATCATCTTGCCAGGCTTGACCCACCACCAGACTATCAGCCACGGCAGGATGGTTTTCCACAATGGCATAGATTTCAGCAGTCCCGATACGAACCCCTCCCGGGTTGAGAGTGGCATCCGAA